>JANOEZ010000114.1:0-2296 GCA_031413335.1 Nitrospirota bacterium | reverse complement strand
CCCGTCGAAACCGGTCGCCCCCCTTGTGTGAAAGATCGTATCAACCAGATACCCATGATAACTCACGAATCAAGGCTTTGCCAGGGTTGAGCGGGAATGGGTGACGCTCCCGTGTTATGCTTTGTGCCGGTATGCTGAGCGTTCCGCACGATATCGCAACCGGCTTTATCCTCCTCCCGATCGCCTATCTGCTGCATATCATGTCGATCCGGCGCTGCCTGGCCGGACGGATCGACATGCTTGAGCAAACCGAGTCCTAGCGATCTGTTGAGATTATCGGCCTGTCCTTACTTGCCGGACTCGTGCGGACTCGCGGGAGTGGACGCCGCTTTCTGAGCGTCGGCCGGAGGCCAGCCGCCGCCCAGGGCCTTGTAGAGCTGGACGATCGAAACCAGATGCAGCCGGTGCGTGCCGGTGAGGGCCAGTTCAGCCTCGAAGAGATTCCGTTGGGCGATGAGCACGTCGAGATAATTGGCGAGCCCGCCCTTGTAGCGCAGGCTGGCGAGATTCAGAGCCGACCGCAGGGCATCCACCTGCTGCGCCTGCGCCTTGCGCTGCTCGCGGGTGGTCGTGACCGCCACGAGCGCGTCTTCCACTTCTTTGAAGGCCACGAGGATAGTCTGTTCATAGTGGGCCACCGCCTGCCGGGCCTGCGCTTCAAACGCCTTCTGCTGGAAGCCGAGCGTCTGGGCATTGAACAGGGGACCGGCGAATCCGGGGCCAACCGCCGCGAAGGCCGAATCGTTTGTGATGAACTTCGACAGTTGCGGGTTGGCCGCGCCGAGGATGCCGGTAATGGTGATTTTTGGAAACCGCTCCGCCTTGGCCACGCCGACTCGCGCAGTCGCCGCTCCCAGTTCCTGTTCGGCCTGAACAATATCAGGACGGCGCTGCAATAGATCCGATGGCAGGCCGGGCGGCACCTCCGGCGGCATCACCTGTTCCGTGAGCGACTTGCCGCGTGGAATCTTGTGCGGATTGCGCCCAAGCAAAACGCTAAGCTGGTTTTCCTTCTGGACCATCTGCCGTTCCAGTTCGGCCGCGCGCGCCGCCGCATTCGCCCGTTCCGCTTCGAACTGGTCGGCATCCAATTTGGACGTCATCCCTTGCTTCAGACGGGCCTGGGCGATGCGAACCGACTCCTCCCATGACTTCAGCGTACGCCGGGCAATGTCCAACTGCATGTCGAATTGCAGTAAATCGAAATAGGCCTCGGCCGTGCCGCTGACCAATTGCAAGATGACCGCCCGCCGGCTTTCTTCCTTGGACAACAGATCGCCACGCGCGGCCTCGTTGGACCGGCGGATGCGCCCCCAGATGTCCAGTTCCCAGGACAGGTTGCCCTGCGTGTAATAGTTGAAGGGGCTGGCAAAGCCGGGAAACAAAAAGATGGTCTTCCGGCCCATGGCCGGCGTACTGGCCGAGACGCCCAATTGAGGGGCATAGTCCATCTTGGCCACCTGCGCACGGGCCTGAAACTCTTCGACGCTGGCCACCGCGCGTTGCAGATCCTTGTTCTCCTCCAGCGCGATCTTGACCAGCTTCTGCAGTTCCTCATCGCGCAGCAGTTCCCACCAGGGCAGGTTGGCGATGGAGGTGGCCTCTTTCGCCGCCGCCATACGAAAGGCCTCGCCCGTGGTAATGGAAGGACGCTGATAGTCCGGTCCCACGGCGCAGGAGATCAGGAGAAGGGAGATCGCCGCGAGCGCAAGGCTTCTCATCGGGTTTCCCCCTGCGCAGGAGCCGGCGCCGCGCGCCGCGACAGCTTCTGGACCAGCACGAAGAACAGGGGCACGAAGAAGATCGCCAAAAACGTCGCCGCGAGCATGCCGCCGAAGACGCCGGTGCCGATCGAATGACGGCTGGCCGCGCCGGCCCCTGTCGCCAGCATCAGCGGGACCACCCCACCGATGAAGGCCATCGAGGTCATGATGATCGGCCGGAACCGCAGGCGGGCCGCGTGGAGCGCAGCTTCGAACAGCAAAGGAAAGGAAGGACTTGAGAGCTGATCTAAGTAGTCTTGCACACTAGTCTCAATTCTAGTTGTCCAGTGTCAGACTGCCTCAAAGAGGAATTCTCAGGTAGAATAGCATGTGCAAGACCTTCAATGTCATCACCAATAACATCGGAAGTCATGAGAGAGAAGCACAACAAGGACAAAAATGACAAAAATGACAGCATTTTTAGCTCTTAAAATCTCAATATCTCAGCAATGGAAAATGCTAGCAAGCTGCTCTAAGTGGGTTTGAAGAGAGCAGCTCTTAGTTGAGCTCCTCTGGAGACGGATCGGCTATAC
>JANOEZ010000113.1:0-4260 GCA_031413335.1 Nitrospirota bacterium | reverse complement strand
GACAATTTTTGTCAAATCAGGCTAGGAAGTTGTTTCACGGAGACTGTAAAGGTCTAATACTTTTTTAACTTCACATTATTTTAATGTTATTTCAATGACTTATGATATGACTGCATGGTGCCTACAGATGGCATGGAAGATGCGTATCCACAGTCGTATGCGTCGATACTTGAACATAAAGAGTTCGCAACGCATCAACCAACTAACTTTAAGGAGGGCAGCATGTTTATGAAGATCAAGGGTCAACAGGGTTTCACCCTGATTGAGTTGATGATCGTGGTGGCGATCATCGGAATTCTCGCCGCCATCGCGATTCCCAACTTTATTCTCTATCAGTTGAAGTCCCAGCAGGCGGAGGGACGCACCAACCTCGCGGGTGTCAAAACGTCGCAAGTGGCCTTCAGCGGCGAGCAGGGCTGTTACGCCGCCTCACTTCCCACCGGGGCTGTGGTCCCTGCGACGGGTGTGAAAAGCGTCGGTGTGCCGTGGCCGGCGACCGCAGTTCCGGCCGGTCAACCCACGCCGGTTCCCGCTGGACAACCGAATCACTGCGTGACCGCTGCAGGATTATCTGTGTCTCCCATCGTCACCTTCGCGACGATTGGATTCCAGCCCACCGGCCTGGTCCGCTATTCCTATGCGGTGGATACGTACACGGCTCCCCAGGCGGCTCCTGCGGTTCCTGGCGCCGGTGTCTGCATGAACAATGCAGCCGGAACTCCCGCGGCCCCGCCGGCCGCCGGGTTTGTCGCGACCACGGCATCGAATTTGGACGGTGATGCTCTTGCCAATACGTACGGGGGTGCTGCGGGCACAGCCCGGTTCTTGAACAACGATATTCAGGGCGTGATCGATTGTTCGCCGCAGGTATTCTAAGGATCCTGTGAAGCACGTTTCGCCGGCCCGTCTGTACGACGGGCCGGCGAAGACCGTGAGTTGCGAGCGCCTTCTGCCGGTCTGCTGCTGTGAGTGTCCAATCTAGACCATATGTTTCAATGACTGTGCCGCTGGTTCCCATACTTCTCCGGTTGTCGGCGGGCATTGTGTGCTTCCTCGTAGCGCTCTGGTGCCAGGCGACCCTCGATGCCCGTGACGACCGTGTGGCTCGTCGTGTGCAGGAACTGGCCCTGCTGCCGCGCGGCGACATCCTGAAGCCCGCGGTGCTGGGCTATCGGCATGTCGTGGCGGATCTACTTTGGTTGCGGATGGTGCAAGTGCTGGGCGAGCGAACGGTGACGCCCCGCGCCTATGAGTGGGTCTACCATGCGGTGGATGTCGTGACGACGCTCGATCCGCACTATGCCTACGCCTACCAGGTCGGCGGGATTGTCTTGACCGAATTGGCGCGGCGGCCGGAGCTCAGTACCCAGTTGCTGAAGAAAGGCGTGGCGAACAATCCGACCTCATGGCAGCTGCACTTTTATCTCGGCTACAACTACTATTTCTTTCACGATGAACCCCGGCTGGCGGCCGAGGCGATGGCCCAGGCGGGGCGGCAGCCGGGCCATCCTCCCTTTGTGCCGACCCTGGCGACACGCATGTACGCCGAGGCCGGCGATCCGTCGGTGGGGCTCGAGTTCCTGGCGGCGCTGTGGCGGCAGACCGAGGATCCCCGGGTGAAGGAGTCACTGGAAAGACACATGAAGCTGTTGACGATCGAGCGTGATATTGATCAGTTGGAACAGGCCGTGGGGCGCTATCGTCGCCACAAAGGTCGCGTGCCGGCCGCCTTGGGCGATCTGGTCACCGTTGGGCTGCTGCCGGCCCTGCCGCAGGAACCGTTCGGAGGGAGCTATCGGTTCGATGCCAGGACCGGTACGATACGCAGCAGCACGCACCCGGAGCGGTACCGGGTCTATGAGTTGAGCAAGCGCGCGGTTGGAAGGAGATAACGCACGATGAGCGCACCGGTCAGCATACTCCGCACCCAGGCTCTGACGAAGGTCTTCAAAGTGGGCTTTTGGGGTCGGAAAGTGACTGCCCTCGATGGGCTGGATTTGGACGTCCAGGCGGGGGAGATCTTTGGCTTTCTGGGGCCAAATGGAGCGGGGAAAACGACGGCGTTGAAGATATTGCTCGGCCTGCTTTATCCCACCAGCGGGCAGGCCTGGCTGCTGGATCGGCCCATCGGAACCGTCTCCGTCCGGCAACAGATGGGCTTTCTGCCTGAGGCGCCCTATTTCTACGAGTATCTCACGGCAGTCGAATGCCTCCGGTTCTACGGGCGCCTGTTCGATCTGAAGGGCCCGGCGCTGGCGGCGCGCATCGACCATCTGCTCCAGTTGGTGGGGCTGGCCGATGCGCGGAACCTGCCACTCCGTAATTTCTCCAAAGGGATGCTGCAGCGCATCGGAATTGCCCAGGCGCTGATCAACGATCCGCAACTGGTCATTCTCGACGAGCCGATGTCCGGACTCGATCCGATCGGTCGCAAGGAGATGCGGGACATCATCCTGGGCTTGAAAGCGTCGGGAAAGACGGTGTTCTTCAGCTCGCACATCCTGCATGACGTGGAGATGCTGTGCGATCGCGTATGCATTTTGCAGAAAGGCCGCCTGGTGACGATGGGGCGGGTGAGCGATCTGCTGAACACGGCTTCGATCCAGTCGGTCGAGATCGTGGCTGAAGGGATCGGTCCGGCGGAGTTGAGTGCGTTGCACGGTCTGGCCCGGCAGTGTGTCGTCCAGGGATCGCGGGTGCTGCTGCTGGAATGCGATCCGGCCCAGGTGGACCGCGCACTGGATGCGATCCGGCGCAGCCGGGGGGCGCTCGTCTCGTTGAACCCGCATCGGTCCTCCCTCGAGGATCTCTTCATCCGCGAGATGGGCCGGCCTGCGACGAAAGGGGTGTCGTCATGAGCCGGGTGCTGGCCATTGCCCTCAACGGCATGCGGGAGCATCTCCGGGACAAGCTGTTCTACAATCTGCTGGTCTTTGCGCTGCTGCTGATCGGGAGTTCAATCCTGCTGGTCCAGTTGACGCTGGGCGAGTTCGAGCGGCTGATGCTGGATCTCGGCCTGGCCAGCATCAATCTGTTCGGGGTGCTGATCGCCATTTTCATCGGGATCGGGCTGGTGAGCCGTGAGATTGAACGGAAGACGATCTACACCATCGTCTCCAAGCCGATCCCGCGCTACCAATTTCTGCTTGGCAAGTACCTCGGTCTGATCGTTACCCTGCTGCTGAACACCGCGATCATGACGGTCGGTCTCCTGCTGGCGTTGAGCGTCTGGTCGGTGCCGGTTACGCCGTTGTTGTTTGCGGCGGTGGGTCTGATCATGGTGGAGTTGATGGTGATGACCGCGGTCGCGCTCTTTTTCTCGACGTTTACGACGCCGACCTTGAGCGCGATTTTCTCGCTGGCGATGTATGCGATCGGCCATCTGACCGCCGATCTGAAATTGCTGAGCGAAAAGCCGGATGTGAAGATCGGCGCGATGGGCCGCGCCATTGCAGACGGTCTCTATTACGTGATTCCCGACCTGGAGCGATTCAATCTGAAAGGCCATGTGATCCATCAGCAGGCCGTCGGGATGGATGTGCTGGCGTTGACCGTCGCCTATGGACTCGCATGGATCGCCGTGCTGCTGCTCCTGGCCGTCGGTGTGTTCCAGCGCCGCGATTTCCAGTAACGCCGGTCAGTCCCCACAGAATACGGGGTGCGTCCCGCCTTCCCGTTCCTTCGCAGAGCAGGGCGTCGTATAGTCTCGGCGAATTGCTTGCCTCACCCGGCGGGATCGGATAGGGTTGGATCTGCTCTGGCAGGTGCGGAGGTCGGCATGCAGTTGATAGAGAAAATCAAAGCGCATACGGCGACGGTCGGCGTTGTCGGGCTGGGCTATGTCGGACTTCCGCTGGCCGTGCTCCAGGCCAGGACGGGTTTCCGCGTGGTCGGGATCGATGACGCGCCGGAGAAAGTCGAACGGATCAATCGGGGAGAGAATTACATCTCCGATGTCGACGATGCGGCGCTGCGCCAGGTCGTCGAAGCCAGGCGCTTGTCGGCGACCTCGGACTTCGGGGCGCTCGCCGAATGCGACGTGGTGCTGATTTGCGTTCCGACGCCGCTCACCAAGAACAAGGAGCCGGATCTCAGCGCGGTGGTCAGCGTCGCCACGAAGCTGGCGCACCATCTGCGTCCGGACAGACTGGTGGTGCTCGAAAGCACCACCTACCCGGGGACGACGGAGGAAGTCCTGCTGCCGATCCTGACCGCGGGAGGCTTGAAGGCCGGCCAGTCTTTGTATGTGGCGTTTTCGCC
>JANOEZ010000112.1:0-2666 GCA_031413335.1 Nitrospirota bacterium | reverse complement strand
GACCGGCGGAACAAGTAACCTAACCTCAGGACCGAACGCAAAGGAGAGGCAGGCTCATGGCAGGTATGGACATCGGCGAGATCCGTGCCACGCTTCCCCATCGGTATCCGTTTCTGCTTGTGGATCGTATTACCGAGATGGAGGAGAGCAAGCGGATCGTCGGCATCAAGAACGTCACGATCAACGAGCCGTTTTTCCAGGGGCATTTCCCGGAGCGGCCGATCATGCCCGGCGTGTTGATTCTGGAAGCGCTGGCGCAGACCGGCGGCGTGCTGGCGTTCAAGTCGTTCACGGCGACCAGCCGGCCGGTGGTCTATCTGACCGGCGTCGAGCACGCCAAGTTCAGGAAGCCCGTCGTGCCGGGCGATCAGCTTCGGTTCGAGATCGACGTGCTGAAGAAGCGTCCGCCGTTCTGGAAGATGCTCGGCAAGGCCTATGTCGGCGACGAACTGGTCTGCGAAGCCGAACTGACAGCGATGGTGACGGAAGAGAAGGCCATCGCCGAAGAGAAGCCGTAGGAGGCGACGTGCAGATCCATCCCACTGCGATTGTCCATCCCAAGGCTGAACTGGCCGATGACGTGGAAGTCGGGCCCTACTCGGTCGTCGGCGAGCATGTCAGAATCGGACGCGGCACCCGTCTGATGGCACACGTCTACATGGACGGCTGGACGGAGGTCGGCGAGCGCTGCCAGTTTTATCCCTACGCGTCGATCGGGACGCCGCCGCAGCATCTTCAATACAAGGGCGAGCCGACCAAGGTGATCATCGGCCACGACAATATTTTCCGCGAATACGTGACGGTCAACCGCGCCACCGTCCAGGGTGGCGGCCTGACGATGATCGGCAATCAGAATTTCCTGATGGCCTACACGCACGTGGCGCATGACTGCCGCCTTGGCGATCACATCATCATGGCCAATGCCGCCACGCTGGCAGGCCACATCACCATCGGCGACCACGCAATCCTCGGTGGGCTGGCCGGTATCCATCAGCATGTGCGGATCGGGGCCTATTCCATGATCGGGGGGTGTTCCGCCGTCGGTCAGGATGTGCCGCCGTTCATGCGGGCGGCGGGCGGCTACCGATCAAGGCTCTATGGATTGAATTCGGTTGGCCTCCGTCGGCACGGTTTTTCCCACGAGCGCATCGCCACGCTCAAGCGGGCATATGAGGTGCTCTTCCGGTCCGGGCATCGTGTGGCGGAGGCCGTGCGATTGGCCCACGAGGAGTTCAAGGAGAGCGACGATGTCCTGACGGTGCTGGCGTTCATGGAGGGGACGAAGCGCGGCGTGTGCAAGTCGATCGGGCGCGAGCAGGAGGACGAGGAGTAGGCGTGGCCATTAAAACCCACGAGAAGGCCGCCCTCGCTGAATCGCACGATACGATGAGCCGGCGGATCGGATTGATTGCCGGCAACGGGCGCTTCCCGATCATCTTTGCCGAGAATGCCCGCCGGCTGGGCTACACCGTCTCGGCCGTGGCCCACATCGGCGAGACCGAGCCCGAATTGGGAAAATATGTCGAGCGCATCCACTGGATCAAAATCGGGCAGCTGAACAAGCTGATCAAGGCCTTCAAAGAGGACGGCGTCCAGCAGGCCGTGATGCTGGGCGGGATCAGGAAAACGCACGTTTTTACGACGGTGCGTCCCGATCTTCGGACGTTGGCGATTGCCGGCCGGCTCCGGGCATTTAAGGACGATGCCATCCTTCGCGAGTTTGCGGCCGAATTGGAAGGAGAAGGCATCCGGATCCAGGAGTCCACATTCGGGCTCGACGGCATTCTGGTCGAAGAGCGTCCGCTCACCACGCGCCGTCCGACCAGGAAGGAATGGGACGATATCCGGTACGGATGGGAGGTGGCCCGCGAGATCGGGCGGCTCGATATCGGCCAGTGCGTGGTCGTCAAGGACCGCGTGGTGATCGCGGTTGAGGCGGTCGAGGGCACCGATCAGGCCATCCGGCGCGGCGGTGAACTGGCCGGAGAGGGCGTGGTCGTCGTCAAGCGGTGCAAGCCGCAGCAGGATCTTCGGTTCGATCTGCCGGCGATCGGGCCGAAAACGATTGAGACCATGGCAGCGGTCAAGGCGGGGGCCTTGGCCGTCGAAGCGGGCAAAAGCGTGCTGCTCGATCGCCAGGAGATGATTGAGCGGGCCGACCGGGCGGGGATTGCCGTCGTCGGCCTGGCCGACGGGCGGGTGCCGTGACGCCTGTGCGCGTCGGCGTGATCGGCGTCGGACATCTCGGGCAGCACCATGCGCGTCTGTATGCGAGCCTGCCCGGCGCGACGCTGGTCGGAATAGTGGATGCCGATTCGCGCCGCGCGAAGGACATTGCCGAGCGGGTCGGCACCGCCGTCTGTGACGATGTCGGCGTGCTGCTGAAACAGGTGGATGCCGTCAGCATTGCCGCCCCGACCTCGGCGCACCATGCGGTCGCCAGGCAGTGTCTGGACGCCGGCATCCACGTGCTGGTGGAGAAGCCGATCACGGTGACTCCCGCGGAGGCCCAGGAATTGATCGCGCTGGCCCGCGCGCGGAAGGCCGTCCTGCAGGTCGGCCACGTCGAGCGGTTCAACCCGGTGATGCTCAAGGCACGTCCGTCGATCCGCCGGCCGCTGCTGGTCGAATGCCGGCGCGTGAGTCCCTTCACCGGACGGAGCACC
>JANOEZ010000111.1:0-3481 GCA_031413335.1 Nitrospirota bacterium | reverse complement strand
AACACTACGAGGCGCTGATGCAAAGCTACCGCGGCTGGCTCGGCACTCTGCCCCCCGAGGCGGCGACGCAGATCGCCTGGGGCACTCCTGTGGACGCATTTTGGCATCAGCGGGCCGGTGGTGATGGATGCCAGCCGTTTTTGGACCAAGGCGCGGGGAGAAGGAGCCGAGGTTGAGATGCGCTGCAACGTGCTGCCCGACATGAATCGTGAAGAGGCCGAACGCTGGCTCAAAGTCCAGATTGCCGGGCAGCCGAAACGCGCGATCGCGAAACTTGTTTCAGGCCATGCGCCGGATCGATTTGCCTCGGTGCTGTGCCGGTTTCTTGGAGTGGACCCATCCGTGCCGTCCGGGCAGGTGACACGAGAACAGCGGCAGGCGCTGATACAGGGCTTGACAGGGTTACTGTTGCCGATCGAACGTGATCGTGGATGGAACTACGCAGAAGTGACGGCCGGCGGCGTGCCGCTCGATGAAGTCAATTTCCGTACGATGGAGTCGCGCAAGGTGCCCGGGTTGTATTTGATTGGCGAGATGTTGGACTGCGACGGCCGCATCGGAGGGTTCAACTTTCAGTGGGCCTGGGCGACCGGCTATCTGTCCGGGCGTGGCGCGATTGCCGGTGTGCACGCGATCAAGGATGCACGCCGGTAATCGGGCGTGTCCCGCCGTGCGGGCCACGTTGTTCCGCTATTGAAACCGTTTCTTGGCTCGCCAATCCCATGGCGGCATAGGCTCTTCCTCCTCGCTATTCACCCATAAGCCGAGGCGAGCGGCTTTCGCGGCTGCCTGGGTTTCGCCGAACACGGAGGATTTATCCATCGATGTGGTCCATGCCAGGCCGGCCTGTACCATTTCGTGGGCCAGGACTCTGTTTTTCGAGAACCGCACTGCACCGTAAATGGGGTTGCCGGCTTGAGTCGTCTCGATCGTTACGACCCGTCCCTTGACCAATTTGGCCGCAAAGCGCTTGGCTTCCGGCCCGTAGGGCTGATCGAGCTCGGGGGCATCGATGCCGGGGAGTTTCACGGTCAAGCGAGTCTTGTTGCGAAGCACGATGAGGGTGTCTCCATCCTGAATGTCGATCACCATGGCATCGAAGGTAATCGAATTGGCCGAGGCGTCCGGCGTGCCGATTGAGAGCACGACCGATACTGTGAAGAGGGCTGCCATGCCCAGAGTGAACGCTCTTATCATCTGTGCCACCTTTTGTATGTTGTAGGGGTGTCTATGCGCCTGCGAGTGTGATGGACAGTTGCAACTCCTGATCGCCGCGGAGGACACGGAGCAGAACCGTTTGTCCGGGTGCCGTTCGTTCCATGAGATAATTTTTCAGCTGCGCGGCATCGCTGATGTCCATGCCATTGATTGCCACGAGGATGTCCCCCTTCCGGACCCCGCCCGCCTGGGCCGGTCCTGAGGTATCGCCCACGCTCACACGCCACCTGGCTCCGATGCGAATCGGGGTCATTTGTATGCCAAGTCGTGAGAAGCCTGGCTGTTGGCCGTCCGCCAGGGCGGCGACGATGCGTTGGGCCAGTATAGCAGGTACGGCAAAGGCCATTCGACTGCAACGCTGGTCTCCTTGTTCCTGGTCGGTCTTGATGATCGCGTGCATGATGCCGACCAATTCGCCGGCCGTATTAAACAACCCTCCCCCGGAGTTGCCGCTGCAGGCTGACAGGTCGGCTTGCAGGAGGCGGGTGTCGGCTGTGGGGAGGAACGTATTGGGATTGCCGATTCGTCCATAGGCAACTGTGGGACCCCACCCGAGGGGGTACCCGACCGTGAAAACGTGATCTCCCGCAAGGGCGGCAATGCTTGCAAACGGCGTCACGGTTTGCAGATGGTCGCGTCTGGTTTCGTCAATCCGATACAGCACGAGATCGAGGTAGGCGCTGCCGCCGACCAGATGGGCAGGCAGTTCCGCCAGGTCAGTGGTCAGGAGGAGAATGTCTTTGGGCACCACCTTCTTGCTGCCCTGGTCGCGCTCCACGGCATGGCGTGCCGTCAGGATGTAGCCGGCCAGCAGGTGGATGCCGGTTCCACGGATGGAGAGCCGGCCCTGGTAGCCGGTGTCCCGCTCAGCCAGGGCCTCATTTAAAATGCCGACAGTCGCCTGCATGGCTCGTTCAATCGTGTCGGATGCCTGCGTGCCGGGTGGTTCCCCATGGGCCAGCGTGGCGCTGATCGGCGCGATGGCCATGACGAACACGGAATATTTCCAGAATGCCAGGAGTGAGTGACCGGACCGAAGAAGGCCGTCCACCGCGTGCCTCAGACCTGCTCGATCTCGGAGACGATCGTATGCAGCCCGGATGCGCCGGCCGGTTGGGGGCGCACGATGTCAGCACTCTGGAGTTGTCCGTTGGTATCCGTGGCGCGGACCACGACCTGATATTTGCCAGGTCTGGGTGGCCGCCAGTGCAAATTCCAGATGACCCAGGATTTCTTTGAGAGGGGTGGCTCAATGTCGGCTGGCTGCCAGGAGGTTCCGCCGTCGAAGCTCAACTCCACCTTGCTGATACTGTGCGGACCTCCAAACGCGATGCCCCGGTAGAGCTGTTCCGGGCCGCGGAGCGGCTGGTAATGGCCGGGACTGTCGATGCGCGAGAAGATTTTAATCGTGCCGTCATCAGTCCAGCCCCGTTGCTGCCAGTAGCCTTTGTAATCTCCGTTATAGACCTCAATTTCGGTAATCCATTTGACGTTCTTGATGCCATAGAGGCCTGGGACAATCAGCCGAAGCGGGAATCCATGGTCCTGGGGCAGTTTCTCGCCGTTCATCAAGTAGGCCAGCATCACATCGTCCTGCATGGCGCGTGCAAAGGGGATGCTGTCGTGGTAGCCGTCGGCGGCGCGGAATACGATGTCGCGCGCAGTCTCTTCCTCCGCACCGAGTTCAATCAGGAGTTTTTTGAGCGAGATGCCACGCCACTGGGCCGTGCCGAGGCTGTCGCCGCCAGGGAGTGTATCGATGCATTCGAGCGTGACAATCTGATCGAACGATTCCCGGTTGAGAATGTCGCGCCATCCCAGCGTTGCCTTGCGCCGCACTTCGCCGGTGATGTGGAGGCGCCACTGTTCCTGGTTCAGGTTGTGGGAGAGGCTGAACGGAGAGTTCGAGTAATTCACCAGATAGAATTTGTCGTTGGTCGTAAAATAGGTCGTGTCTCTTGGGGGCACGGCAAACATCTGGCCGAAGACGCCGCCCATGGCGTCGCAGCCGGTCAGGCCGGCGAGGAGTCCGAGGCCGCTGAGTTGTAAAAACGTTCGTCGGTACATGAATGGTATTATGGGCTATCAAATAAACAGCCGCAAGGGCAGGTGGGTTTCATCGGGCGCCACGCTCGGGGTAAGTCTGCAGAGGGCATGTTCATTCTTTAGAGGGCTTTGCCGAAATCGACCCTTGACAATAGGGGTACCCTATAGTATTTTACAAGGCTCCCTTCGGGGAGCAGTTTGTTCTTTGACAACTGAA
>JANOEZ010000110.1:0-3936 GCA_031413335.1 Nitrospirota bacterium | reverse complement strand
GGACTGGCCACGAAGATCGACGAATAGGTGCCCA
Organism: Nitrospirota bacterium; assembly: GCA_031413335.1. Classification (GTDB taxonomy): domain Bacteria; phylum Nitrospirota; class Nitrospiria; order Nitrospirales; family Nitrospiraceae; genus 2-02-FULL-62-14. The sequence goes on along the minus strand of JANOEZ010000110.1, from coordinate 3,902 downwards.
CGATCACCCCGCAGAGCAGCGCCAGCGAGAAATCATGCAAGACCTCACCGCCTGCCAGAGTCAGCGGGATTAAGACCAACACCACGGTCAAACTGGTGACGATCGTTCGGCTCAAGACCTGATTGATGCCGTTGTTGATGATCGTTTCAAGTCCATCCCGCCGGCGCACCCGCAGGTTCTCGCGGATCCGATCGAAGACCACCACCGTATCCGTCAACGAATAGCCTGCGAGCGTCAACAGGGCCGTCACGACCAGCAGCGTGACCTCCTTGTCCAGGATATAGAACAGTCCCAGCACCGCCAGCACGTCGTGGAAGGTCGAAACCGCCGCCGCCACCCCGAAACGGAATTCGAACCGGGCGGCAATATACAGGATGATGCCCACGAAGGAAATCAGGATGGCGATCAGCGCATCTTCCTGCAATTTATGCCCGATCGTCGGTCCGATTTCCATCGAGGCTTCCACCTCGAGCTTGTTGGTCGGAAACTCCTTGCTGAGGATGGCCACGACCCGGTCCGCCACCTTCTCCTCGATCGTCGTCGCCGCCTTCACCCGGATCAGCAGCTTGTTTCCAGACGCAAACTCCTGAATCTCCGTCCCGCCCAGCCTGTTTCGCTCGAGCGCGGCCCGCGCCTCGTCGGTCCGGACCGGCTGCTCGAACTTGAGCTGGACGGCCGTCCCTCCGGCAAAGTCGATTCCGAGGTTGGCGGCCCCCCGGCCGATCTGCACCATGGCCAGGATCCCCAGCGCCACCATGATGCCGGAACAGACAAACGCGATCTTGCGCTTGCCCATAAAGTCGATATTCGTTTTCCCAAGAATTTCGATCATGCGTGCTCCTGCATATACATCGCTCCTCCAGACACTTAAATGCTCAGGTGTTCCGATTGCCGGCGGCGGTTCATGACGTCGAAGACGACCTTGGTGCCGACCAGGGCCGTAAACAGATTGATGGCGATCCCCAGGCACAGGGTCACGGCAAACCCCTTGATGGGACCCGTGCCGAAAAGAAACAGGGCTAAACCGGTAATCAGCGTCGTGACGTGCGAGTCGATGATCGTCAGAAGCGCCTTGTCATAGCCTCCATCCACCGCGAGGCGGACGGGTTTCCCCGACCGTAATACTTCGCGGATGCGCTCGAAAATCAGGACGTTGGAGTCCACGCCCATGCCGATGGTCAGGATGATGCCCGCAATGCCGGGCAGCGTCAGCGTCGCATTGAGCGCCGCCAATGCGCCGATCAGGCAGATCAGGTTCAACGTCAGGGCGAAGTCCGCGATGACGCCGGACAGGCGGTAATAGACGGCCATGAACAGCACGACCAGGACGCCGGCAAACAACGTCGATTGAATGCCCTTCTCGATCGAGTCCCGCCCAAGCGAAGGCCCCACGGTCAGGTCCTGGATCACTTTCAACGGCGCCGGCAGGGCGCCGGCCCGCAGCACAATGGCCAGATCGTTGGCCTCCTGCGTGCTGAAGCTCCCCGTGATCTGCGCCCGTCCCCCGCTGATCCGCTCTTGAATCACCGGCGCCGAATAGATCGTATTATCGAGCACGATCGCCATCCGTTTCTTGACGTTCTCTTCGGTGATCCGCTCGAACTCGCGGGCCCCCTTGGCGTCAAAGGTCACGGCCACGTAGGGATCGTTGAACTGCCCGATGGAGACGCGCGCATCGCTCAGCACATCGCCAGCCAGCATGACGCGCTTTTTGACCAGATAGGGAATCCGGTATTCGCGGCCGCTGTCCTTTTCGATCACCTTTTCGAACAGAATCTGATCGCCTTCAGGAATTTTGTCCTGGTGCTGCTTGAGGATGCTCTCTTCCTGCCCTTTGAGCACCCGCTGGGGCAGTTCGGCCGTCAGCCTGTTGGACTCGTCCAGCATCTTGAATTCCAACAAGGCCGTTTCCTTGATCAGGTCCTTGGCCCGCTTCGGCTCCTTGATGCCCGGCAATTGGACGACGATCTGCTTGAGCCCCTGGCGCTGGATCAGCGGTTCCGCAACGCCGAACTGGTCGATGCGGTTCCGGATCGTTTCGAGCGCCTGGTTGATCGCGGAATCCTTGATCCGCTTGATCTCCGCGTCCGTCAGCTCATAGACCAGCGTCCCGGATGAATCGGCAGCCGACTTGTCCACGAACGCGGGAAAATCATCGAGGGCTTTCTGGATCTGTGCCTTCAGATCTGCCTTCTGAAAGGCCAGCGTCACCTGGGTAAATCCCGTGCGTTTGACCGACTCGACCGGAATCTTTTTATCGACCAACAGGTCCATGATCGCGTTCGCGGACCGGTCCACGGCAATCTCAACGGCACGATCCTCCTCGACCTCCAGCACCAGATGGATGCCGCCCTGCAGGTCCAGCCCGAGCGCGATCCCCTTGTTCGGGAACGCCCGTTTCACCCACGGCGGCAGCGTCTGGAACAGGGCCGGATACGACGGGAGAAATGCCACGACCGAGAACACCGCCACCAAGGCCAATATTGTGAACCGCCCGCCAACTTTTTTCATGCGTGCTTCATGCTCCCTGCTGTTCTTCTTCGTCACTTCTGATACGCGCGATATATTCCCGCTGGATTTTCACTTTCGCCGTGTCGGCGATCTGCAGCGTCACCGTATCCTTCCCCATATTGGTCACGGTTCCCCAGATGCCGGACGAGGTGATGACCTTATCCCCTTTTTTCAAGGCCCCCAGCATGCTCTTCTGCTGCTTCTGCTTCTTCTGCTGGGGCAGAATGAGCAGGAAATAAAACAACACGAAAATCAGGACGAACGGCACCAGCGACACCAGCGTGCTGGACGTTCCGCCGCCACCCCCCAGGCCCTGGGCCCAGGCCACCGACTCCAACACCTTCATGGTCGCCCCTCTTCCGCCGCGCTGGCCGCCAGCGCCCGGCTGTCCTGCTCATCCATGCTGTCCATCTGCATATGTAATTGCTCCCGTCGTGTGTAGTAGCGGGCACGAAATTCGGCGAACGTTCCCGACGCGATGGCCTGTCTGATCTGCTCCATCAGGTCGGCATAAAAATACAGGTTATGAATCGTGTTCAAACGGACTCCCAGCATTTCCTTCACCAGAAACAGATGATGGAGATAGGCCCGCGTATACCGTTTGCACACGGGGCAGGCACAGGAGGGATCCACGGGACGTTCATCCCTGGCGTACTTGGCATTTCTGATCCGCACCCGGCCAAAGGAGGTAAACAACCAGCCCGTGCGCCCATGCCGGGACGGGACGACGCAATCGAACAGGTCAATGCCGCGCGCCACCCCCTCCACCAGATCGTCCGGCAACCCGACCCCCATCACATAGCGAGGCTTCTCGGCTGGAAGATGCGCCGTCGTCGCTTCCAGCGCCTGGTTGCGCAGCGCCGGCTCTTCGCCGACGGATAATCCGCCGACGGCATAGCCGTCAAAACCCATTGCCACGAGATCATCCGCCGACTGCTTGCGCAACTCATGATCCAGGCCCCCCTGAACGATCCCGAACAGGGCCTGGTCCGCCCGGCGCCTGGCATCGAGGCATCGCCGTGCCCACTGGCTGGTCCGTCGCACCGCCTCGCCGACCTGCTCCCTGGATGCCGGCAGGGCCACGCATTCGTCAAAGGCCATGATGATGTCGGCCCCCAGCGCCTCCTGAATCTCGATCGCCCGTTCCGGCGTGATGTGGTGGAGGGAGCCGTCCAGGTGGGACTGAAAGGTCACTCCGTCGTCGGACACCTTGCGCAATTTGGCCAGGCTGAAGACCTGAAATCCCCCGCTATCGGTCAGAATGGCGCCGGACCAGGCGTTGAAGGCGTGCAGCCCACCCATCCCGGCGATGACGTCGTGTCCCGGACGTAGAAAGAGATGATAGGCATTGTTCAGCATCAGCCCGTAGCCCATGGCTTGCAATTCGTTCG
>JANOEZ010000109.1:0-3789 GCA_031413335.1 Nitrospirota bacterium | reverse complement strand
GCCCGACAAAAATGGCATCGACGCCGGGAAGGCTGTAAATTGCTTCCGCGTTATCGACTCCTTCCGGTGATTCTGTTTGCAGGATGACCAGAATTTCATCGTTAGCTCGACGATAGTATTCGCCACTCCCGGTTTGAAAATTCTGCGCCGGGATACTGCCGCCAATCGAACGATTTCCCTGTGGCGGATACTTTGCTGCGGCAATTGCGATCTTCGCCTGTTCGACCGTGTTCACCATTGGCACAATAATGCCCCACGCGCCACCATCCAGCACGCGTTTGATCAGATCGTGATCGCCACGCGGAACTCGAGCCAATGGCGGATCAAGCGGCATCGCGAGCCGGTGCTCGACGGTCTGCGCGCGATCTACAAACAGTCGTGGGATCGTTTGGCGGATCTCAACATGGCCGTGCTCCGGTGGCTGCTCGGCGAGTTCGGGATCAAAACTCCGTTGCGCCTCTCGTCGGACATGCAGCTTCCGGAGGAGCCGACGGAGCGGCTGATCGCAATTTGCAGGACGGTCGGCGCCACGTCCTATCTGGCCGGCGCCGGCGCCAAAGACTATATGTATTTCAAGAAATTCGAAACGGCCGGCATTCCGGTCGAAGTCCAGGAGTTTCAGCATCCCGTCTACCGGCAGTGCTACCAGCCGTGTGTGCCCGGCCTGTCGGCAATTGATTTGCTCTTGACCTGTGGGGGGCAGTCGCTTCAGAGTCTCCGCAGTACGAGAGCGGAAGGGCGGGGGAGAGGCTGATGGCGACCAAACAGGACCAACGGATCCGGGTGCTGGCGCTAGGGGCGCATCCGGACGACATCGAGGCCGGATGCGGCGGCACGCTGATCAAATATGCCCTCAGCGGCCATCGGATTTTTCAGATGGTGATGACGGCAGGCGAACAGGGCGGTCGGGGCGCCGTGCGCCGCCGCGAACAGCAGCGGGCCTCGAAACACCTGCACGTCGAGAAAATCTTCTGGGGCGGCTATCGCGATACTGATGTGCCTGCGGGGCAAGGGCTCATCCAGAAAATCGAGCGGGTCGTCAAGGCGGTGGACCCGCATTTCATCTTCGTCCACTATCATGACGACACTCACCAGGACCACCGTCATCTGGCCATCAGCACGATCACGGCGACCCGGTATACGCGCAACGTGCTGTTTTACGAAGGGCCGACGACCCAGAACTTCTCGCCGACGGTCTTCGTGGACATCGATCCCGTGTTGCAGAAGAAGATCAACGCGCTGAAGGCCCACCAGTCGCAGGTCATGAAAACGAACATCGAAGGGCTCACCATCGTGGACATCATCCGGTCCTCCGCCCATTTCCGCGGCATCCAGGGGCGCGTCAGAAACGCGGAAGCCTTCGTGCCGCTGCGCCTCTTCATCAATATCCAGCACGGATGATGCCGGCTCCGCTCATCGCCCATTCCCGGCCCACGCTCGGTGCGCAGGATGCGCGGGCGGTCGCGCAGGCCGTCCGTTCCGGCTGGCTCGCGCAGGGCGCGCGGGTCGAGGCATTTGAACGCAAGATGGCCGCCTTCGTCGGCGTGCGGGGCGGGGTGGCCGTTCACTCCGGGACGGCGGCGCTCGAGCTGGCGCTCCTGGCGCTCGGCGTGACGCGCGGGGATGAAGTCATTCTGCCGAGCTATGTCTGTGCCGCGCCCTGGCTGGCGGTGCGCCGGGTCGGCGCCACGCCGAAGCTCGTGGATATCGAACCCGACAGCTACGCGATCGATCCCATCCAGGCGAAGAAGGCGCTGTCGAAACGGACGCGCGCCATCATCGTGCCGCATCTCTTCGGATTGCCGGCCGATCTGACCAGGCTGCAGGCCCTGCACGTGCCGCTGATCGAAGATTGCGCGCAGACGCTCGGGGCGACGGAGCAGGGACGCCGCGTCGGAAGCGTCGGTGCGGCGGCGGTCTGTTCCTTCTACGCGACCAAACTGCTCTGTACGGGCGAGGGCGGCATGTTGCTGTCCCGCAAGCCCGTGATCCTCGAGAAGGCTCGGGTTCTGCGCGAGTACGACGAAGAGCCGCTGCTGGTGCCGGACTCCTTCAATCGGAAGATGACCGATCTGCAGGCCGCGTTGGGGCTCAGTCAGGTGCGGCGTCTGCGGCAGTTCCTCCAGCGGCGCAAGGCCATCGCGGCGATGTATCGCAAGGCATTGGCGGGCGCCGATGTCGGCTTGCCGGTCGTTCCGACGGGCCGCACCCATTGTTTCTTCCGCTATGTGATCCGGCTGCAGGACGGCCGGCATAGCGCGATGGAGAAGGTCATGGCACGCCTCGAACGGCGCGGCGTGCACTGCCGCCGGCCCATCTTTCGCCCGCTGCATCAGTATCTTAAACTGAACGGCTTTCCGGAAAGCGAAGAGGCCCATCGGACAGCCCTGTCCCTGCCGATCTATCCCTCCATGACCGACAGGATGGTGGCGCGGGTCGTCGCGGCGCTGCGCGAGGAGCTGGCATGACTGCCCAGACGTCTCAATCGCCGCAGCCGGCCCGCACAGCCTTGTGGCTGCCGCTGGCAGCGGGATTCGGATTGATCGTGGTCAGTATCCTGCTGGTGCCTTCCGTCCACGGGCAATTTGCCGAGGAGGGAGTCCGATGGATCTACATTCTATTATTCTCGTTTGCGGCGACCTTCGCGCTGACGCCGGCCAGTATCGTCCTCGGCACGCGATGGGGTTTTGTGGATCAGCCGAGCGAGCGGAAAATCCACGGGATGCCCACTCCGCGGATCGGCGGGCTGGCCGTCTACCTGGGGTTTGTCAGCGCCATCCTGGTCAATTCCATCCTGGAGGATTGGATGGCGGCGATTCTGGTGGCAGGATCATTGCTGTTGATTGTCGGGATCCTGGACGATGCCTGGGAACTGCCGGCCTGGAGCAAGCTGGTGGCCCAACTGGCGGCCGCCGGGCTGGTCATTTACTCGGGCAAGGTGCTGTCGCTGTTCCCGGACGGGCCCTGGGGCGATGCTGCCAACGTACTTCTCACATTCATCTGGATCGTCGGCATCACGAATGCGTTCAATTTCCTCGATGGGATGGACGGGCTGGCCTCCGGGCTGGCGGTGCTCATTGCCTTATTCATGGGCGCGGTCGCGCTCGACACCAGCCAGCCGGGGCTGGCCTGGCTGGCCGTGGCCATCATCGGAGCCGGGATTGGATTTCTACCTTATAACTTTAGGTTTAAGCAGCAAGCTATTGTATTTCTAGGAGATGGTGGATCGACGTTCCTCGGGTTCACGCTAGCCTGCCTGGCGGTCAAGGGGAACTGGGCGGACAATAACCCCATCGTGTCTTTCAGCAACCCGCTCCTGATTTTCGGCGTGCTGATCTATGACATGATCCACATTACGGTCGAGCGGATGGTGATGGGGAAGGTCAAGACGGTCAAACAGTGGATTAATTATGTCGGCAAGGACCATCTGCATCACCGGCTGGAGCGCGTGCTCGGCAACCGGCAGGCCAGCGTGGCGATGATTTGGGTGCTGACCATCTGCCTGGGGCTGGCGGCGATCGTGCTGCGCAAAGCGGGGACCGCCGAGGCGATCATGCTCCTGGCGCAAGCCGCCTTGATCCTCATCATGATTACGATTTTGGAGCATCAAGGGCGGCGGTCCTAGGACGTGACTCCTTAACCGTTAAACGTAAACACTATGGTTCCAACGGTCGAATGGAAAAACGGGGCGGTGCGGCTGCTGGATCAGAGCCGGCTGCCTGGGACAGTCGAGTTTCTCGATTGCCGTGACTATCGGATGGTGGCCGATGCGATCCGTCATCTGAAAGT
>JANOEZ010000108.1:0-2574 GCA_031413335.1 Nitrospirota bacterium | reverse complement strand
GGCGTCATCAAGGTCGTGGACCAGGTGGACGACGGCAAGGGCAATTTCAGATTCTGGGTCGTGCCCGATCCCGACGATCACCCCTGGCCGGAACAATCCCACGTGCGGCAAGGCACCAAAGTCATGGGCTGGGTCATTTTGAACCGTGTTCCCCTCTGGTATGAACTCTGGCGCCGGTTCAACCTGTTCCCGCCGGATTACCAGGAAGGGCCGCCGTCCCTGCTGGATACGCTGCTACCCAAAGCGGGGCGAGGCGCGAAGTAGCCACGCGCACACGACTGTCACGCATCCGCTTGTCCTCTCGAAGGCGCACCGCCTTCAGATCTTCGTCCCTGTCGCTGTTCTCTTCACGCGCAGAAAGGAGTCTTCCATGAGACGCATCGTCCTGTTCGCGTTGTTCACCGTCCTGCTGTCGGGCTGGCTGGCCCCGCTGTCCGCCAGGGCCGCAGCCGACGATCCGAAAGTGAAACCCCTGCCGCCGATTCCACTCAGCCTGAATGAAGTGCTGGCGTGGATCGACCGGTCCCATCCGTTGCTGCAGGGAGCTGGGACGGAGAAAGTGTCAGCCCGCGGCAAAATGCTCCGGGCGCTCGGCGCCTTCGAGCCGACGCTCGTCAACGACATGGAGCTGGAGCGCTTCATCGCCAAGGACAAGCCCGGCACGCAGACGGTGGGATTCAACGACACATTCCTCGATGTGCGGCATCAATCCGGTATCCGAGGGACCGCCGGCATCCGCCAGTCCATCGGCGAGGCCCAGATTCCTGATTTGGGGCTCAACAGCAACCGCCAGCAGGTTTTGCTCGGCGGGTTTATTCCGTTGCTGCGCGGGTTGATGGTCAACCCGGAGAATGCCGAGTTGCAACGCTCGGGGCTGGCCGATCCGCGCGCGGATATCGAGATTGCGCAGACCCGCCAGGACCTCTTCCTGGCCGCCGCCTCGCAGTATTGGGAATGGGTGGCTGCCTGGAAGCTGGCGGACGTGCAGCAACGGGCCGTGAAGGTTGCGGACGACCGGTTTAAGCAGATCGAAGAGCGCGCCAAGAAGGGGCTCTCCGCGCCGCTCGACGCCGTCGAAGCGAATCAGGAAGTGCAGCGGCGGAAGGAAATCCTGATCGCCGCCACGCGTGGGGTGGAGCAGGAACAGTACCGGCTCTCCCTGTTTCTCTGGGAGAACGGCGCGCCGATGTCGCCGGCGGGCGGGCGCGTGCCGGACTTCCCGAAAGCCGTGCCGCTCCCGATACCGGAAACCGTCAAAGCCGACAAGCTGGCGGCGCGCGCGTCGCGCCCGGAAGTCCTGGCGGTCGGGATCGAAGCCAAGCTGAACCACATCGACCTGGAGCTCGCCAAGAATAATCTATTACCCAGCCTCGATTTGGAGGCGGCTCCTTCGCGAACACCGGAAAAATTCGTGTTGGGCCTCGGCTACCGGTTCGGCGCCGAGTTCAAGATGCCGTTCCTCCAGCGCAGGGCCCGCGGCGAAATGCTCGAAGCGCAGGGCAAGGCCGACCGCCTGGTGCTGACGCAGATGTTCCGCGAGCAACAAGTACTCGTGGACGTGGACAACGCACTCTCCGCCGTGGAGCGCTCGAAGCAGCGCATCGACGCCTCGCTGCAATCCCTTCAGCTTGCCAAAACTCTGGAAGAAGGCGAGCGGTTCCGGTTCAGCCTCGGCGCCACGAGCGTCTTGTTCGTGAATCTCCGCGAACGCCTCGCGGTGGATTCGGAAAACCAATGGATTCGAGCCGTCGCCGATTACCAGCGGGCGTTGGCCCAGTATCAGTGGGCCATCGGCACGTGGGCGAAGGCGCCGATGTCGGTGATTCCCGTGACCTATAAACCGGCGGCGAGGTGAGAAACCCGCATGATTCATGGCAGTTCGTTGCGAAATCGCGCAGGCGCGGAGCGAGACAGGCGCGCGGAGCTGCGAAGGAGGGAAGCGTGCTCCTGCAGTACGTTGACCGACTGAGCAGCGAGCCCGCCTAGCCTGCATGCGTACAATACATGCAGGCGTGTCGTAGCCGCGAATCCGCGATTGCAGCAGAAGTGTTCATGAGTCATGCGGGTCAGATAGATTTTTGAGGCCACCTTTGGTACGCTACGGCCCGTCGAAGGCCGTGCGCGTCCTCAGGGGGCGTCTTCCAGAGCTAAAGGAGCGCTGAGCGGCGGCCTCTCCGAGCAGGTCGCTTCGCAACGAGAGCATGGCCAACGAGAACTCCGACACCCAGCACAACACCCAGGACCTGGTGCGGGCGACCATCGCCCGCCTGAGCCTCTTTCTTCAGTTCGAAAAAAAGATCCTGGCCATTCTCGTGTCCTACGCGATGGCCATCGGCGTCTTCTCCCTCATCGTCCCCCTGACCGTCCAGGAGCTGGTCAACACCTTCGCCTATGCCCTGCAGCCGATCATGGTCGTCACGCTGGTCAGCGTGATGGCGATCGCGCTGCTGTTGATGGGCTCCTTCCGGGTGCTGCAGGCCCGCGCCGTCGAAATTCTCGTCCAGCGCCTGTATGATGCCCCGAAAGGCCCGGTCGTGCGTGGTGGCAAACTCCCGAATGAAGCGTCGCACCAGC
>JANOEZ010000107.1:0-15753 GCA_031413335.1 Nitrospirota bacterium | reverse complement strand
TCCGGTCCACCTTGCCGTCCATTTGTTCAGCCGGCACGCCCTCCTCGTCCGAATACAAAAACGTGGCCACGCGGTCGAAGGCCATCTCTTCGACATAGGTCTTTAACTCATTGAAGGCTGCCTCTGTCTCGCCAGGGAAGCCGACGATGAAGGCCGTGCGGAAGGTCAGGTCCGGGATGCGCGAGCGGAATTTCTCGACCAGCCTTGTGATGTCGGCCTTGCCGCCCAGCCGGTGCATGCGCTTGAGCATGGCATCGTTGATGTGCTGGAAGGGCATGTCGATGTACTTCGCGAGGGTTTCTTCGCCCGCATAGAGGTCGATCAACTCGTCCGTGACCTGCTGCGGGTAGAGATAAAAGGGGCGGATCCAGCGCAGGCCCTTCACCTTCACCAATTGTTTCAACAGCGCCGTGAATCCCTGCCTGATGCCCAGATCCACCCCGTAGTTGACCGTGTCCTGCGAAATCAGATTGAGTTCCTTCACGCCCTCGGCGGCGAGCTGCTTCGCCTCCGCTACGATGGAGTCGATCGGTCGGCTCCGCTGCTTGCCGCGCATGATGGGAATGGCGCAGAAGGCGCAGTTGCGGTTGCAGCCCTCGGCGATTTTCACATAAGCGGAATGTTGCCGGCCCAGGCGGATGCGCGGGGCCATCTCGTCATACAAATAGGGCGGCTGGCTGATGAAGACACGCTGACGATGTTTTTTCACCGTTAGTAATTTCTTGCAGATATCGGCGATCCTGCCGATCTCGCCGGTTCCGACCACTCCGTCCAGCTCGGGCAGCTCTTTCAGGAGGTCGCCCTGGTATCGCTGGGCGAGACAGCCGGATGCGATCAGGACCTTGCAGGAGCCGGACTTTTTCAGTGCGCCATGCTCGATGATCGTATCGATGGATTCCTGCTTGGCCTCTTCGATGAAGCCGCAGGTGTTGATGATGACGACCTCGGCCTGAGCGGGGTCTGCCGACAGTTCGAAGCCGTTGGCGGCCAGGGTGCCGAGCATGATTTCGGCATCCACCTGGTTTTTCGTGCAGCCAAGATTGACGAAGTTGAGCGTCGTCTTCCGCAGACCAGCTCCAGTCGTAGCTCTCAGCGAAGACTGGTGCCTGTCCTCTTTGGCAGGGGCCATGGGAAGCGTTTTACGTACCATGCGGGCAGTCTACGGGACGTCCTGAAAAGGTGTCAATCGAAGCCAATTCGTCCAGCCTGAAATAAGCCTCTTGACTCGGTACTATGGTACAGGGTGTAGCCTGTCTTCAAAGAGGTGACGCGATGGGCTCTGGTCTCACCATAGGTCAATTAGCGAAAAGAGTTGGAGTCAACATTCAGACGGTGCGGTACTACGAACGGCTTAAGCTGCTTACCCCAGCTGCCCGCAAGCCGTCCGGGTACCGGCTCTACGGAGCTACCGAGAGGCAACGTCTGAGTTTCATTAAAAACGCCCAGGCGCTCGGCTTCACGCTACGTGAGATCAGGGAATTGCTGAGTCTCCAGGTTGGCTCCATCGCGCGCCGTGGCGATGTTCAGCGGAGAGCGGCGATCAAGCTGGCACAAGTAGAGGCGAAGGTTAAAAACATGCAGGCACTTACACGCGCACTTCGGAGCCTGATCCGCACCTGCCGGCACAGCCAGTCATCAGCTGGGTGTCCGATCCTCAAGAGCTTGGAGGAAGACGGACGCACAAAAAATCCTTTCAAAGAGAGGAGGTGAGCCACTATGTGCCCTTGGGTGGAGACTCTAGGCTTCTGCCCTTTCGAGACCGCATCCAGGGTTTGGCAATGGATGCAGGGTTTCTTAGGTTAAGAGGCTAGTAGAGGGATGGGCGGCTTGACCTAAACATAGGTTGAGCCGCCCTTCTTATTTTCGGCAAGCTGAAATCAGGACACTGCCCCGCTTGATTCGCCGCGCGGCTTGCCCTACAGTCGGCCCATGATTCGCGCGTTTCAGGGCATCCTGCCGGTCGTCCCTAAATCCGTGTTCGTCGAGGACACCGCTGTCGTCATCGGCGATGTGGTGATGGGGGAGGACTGCAGCATCTGGTTTCATGCCGTCGTCCGCGGCGACGTCAACTCTATCCGACTCGGCGACCGGACCAACGTGCAGGACCTCTGCGTGCTGCACGTCACGCACGACACCCATCCGCTGGTCATCGGCAGCGACGTGACGATCGGACACAACGTCGTGTTGCATGGCTGCACGATCAAGGACCGGGTGTTGATCGGCATGGGCGCCATTATCATGGATGGAGCGGTGATCGGGGAGGACTGCGTCGTCGGGGCGGGAGCGCTGGTCACGGAGAACATGATCGTCCCGCCTAAGAGTCTGATTCTCGGCTCGCCCGCGAAGGTGAAACGGCCGGTCACGGCGCAAGAACTAGCCTGGATCAAAGAATCCGCGCAGAACTACATCAAATATGCCCGCCAGTATTTGAGCGATCCGGCGAAGGGGAAGTCGGGGTTTCGAATTTAGAAACCCCGCGTCTGAAAGTCATAAAGTCGAAAGTCGTAAAGTCATGGGCTTGATGACTTTTTGACTTGAAGACTTTTGGACTGTCGTTCGCCTAATCGGATGAAGCACACCGGATCTTCCACGGTCGCGGAGGGATAGCTCTTCGGCTCGACCACGCACGAAATATTCCGTCGCAGGCACCAGTCGGTGATCCAGTTGATTTCCTCGGTTGAAGTTGTGACGAGGCCCGGCAGTTGGAGCTTGCGCAGGCAGTGGGCTGCCAGGGAGACGACGGCTTCGTGCTCCTTCGTGAACGCCGCCACGTCGAACAGCACCGGATTGGCGCGGCCATAGGAGAGGGCCGACAGTTCGGGAAACCGTTCCGGGTCGTTCAGCACGCTCACGATCCACAGATGATCGAACGCGCCGTCCACATCGCCGGCGTCTTGATGCGCGAAGCGAAAGGGCACGTCGGCGCAGACGCGGTTGAGCACCGCGACCTCGTCTTCGCGCAGGTTGCAAGCCGTCACGGTCCGGCCCAACTCCATCGTCTCCATCGCCAGCATCGGCAACTCCGCCACGCCGGCGCCCACGTAGAGGCTGCGCCCGCCCTGCGTGAGCCGGCCGCGCAGCACTTCTGCGAGCTTGATGCCGAGCGTCTGGCAGGGCCCCTTTTTCGCTTTCCAGAAGGCGTTGCCTCCTTCGTCGCAATAGATGCGTCCGAGCGCAGGATAATCCAGCCGCTTGAAGAGCGTGCGAATCGCAGAGCGGGTTTTGGGAAGCAGGCGGCGGGTCGGTGGCACGTTACTCTCCTTCGCCAAAATGCCTCGTTTGTAAGGGCGGAAATAACTGGCAAGGAGAGCCCTCCGAAGCTTCAGTACAGAGGGGCTCAAGGCGATGGAGAGTTCCGCTATCCATATCAGGATGCCCCGCGCGGGCGGACGCCCTTCTTCCAGTCCCATGGCGGGATGGGATCGGGGTCGGCCCAGAGGCCTTTCCGTTCGGCCTTGGCGGCGGCCTGCAACGTTCGCAGCCGCCCTCCTTTGGTCTGTTTATGGTTCCACCAGGCCAGCCCTTCGCGCACCAACTGATCGTTGAGGCTCTTGCCGTCCAGCAGCACCTCGGCGCTGACCGCCTTCTGCCGGCCTTTGCTCATCGGAATCACATGGACCGTTTGCCCCATGGCCGCTTTAGCCAGAAAGGCTGCGGCCTGCTCCGCGTAGGGTTGGCCTTGTTCAGGCGCCAGCAGGCCGTGAAGCCGGATCGTGCGAATCTTGCCCTCATGCTGCACGAGCAGCGTATCGCCGTGCGGCACGCCGGTGACCTCACCGGTGAACTGGACGGCGAAGACGGGGGCCACGAACGCCACGACGCCGATCATGGCGGCTGCGAGCGTCCGAACGGGCGTCATGGTTCCTGTCTCACGATTTAAGTCTGGCGGCAAACTGTGTGCGGAACTTGGCGACTTTGGGCCCCACCACATAGGTGCAGTAGCCCTGTGACGGATTGCGGGCAAAATATTCCTGGTGGTAGTCCTCCGCCACGTAGAAGGGGGCGGTCGGGACGACCTCCGTCACAATGGGGTTGTCGTACACCTGGTCCTTTGTGAAGGCGGCGATCACGTCTTCGGCGGTCTTCTTCTGCTCCGGCGAGTGGTAAAAAATGGCCGAGCGATATTGCGTGCCGGCATCGTTGCCCTGGCGATTCAATGTCGTGGGATCGTGAATCACGAAAAACATCTCCAGCAACTCGCGGAAGGAGATCACGGCCGGGTCGAACGTGATCTGCACCACCTCCGCGTGGCCCGTGCGGCCCGAGCAGACCTGCTCGTAGGTCGGGTCGTGATTTTTCCCACCCATGTAACCGGATTCGACCGACGACACACCCTTCGTCTGGTCGTAGACCGCTTCCAGGCACCAGAAACAGCCTCCGGCCAACGTCGCAATCTCAGCCATGATCGTCCCCCATGCCGGTGTAGTCGCTCGCCCACTATAATCTGACAGGTTGCTGGGTCACAAGATGCCTTTCTGCAGGGCGTGGCGGAGATGGCGTGCGCGAGGCGAGGCGCTTGACCCGTCTTGCGTAACCGCCTACCATGAGCCGTTCATTCCTGCCATGATCCGCTCTGCATCGGGAGCTGTTCCCTCAACAAGAGGCGGGACCGATGGCCGAGACCCCGCCAGGGCAAACGATGCGCAGGTGAAAGCAGCTAAGAGTGCCGGCAAAGTGCCGATGATCAAGCAGGGAACCTGCGTGAAGTGTGGCAAGGCAACGACCGTGGTTTATTATGAAACGTGATCCGGACGGAACCCGCCGATGGATATGAACTTCGATCCTGCCATCGCCGCACAGGTCGCGTTTCAACTCGCGTCGACGCAACACGAGCTGGGACCTGATCGGGAACTGGCCCAGGAGTTGGAAGCGACCTTTTCATCGAGCGCCGGCGAAGAGGCGACGCAGGCCTACCGGCAGCTCCTGACGCTCGGCAAGCGCCATCCCGATGCCCATGCCTTCCAGGAATTCCTCATCTACAGCACCTGGCAGCAGGCGGCCGAAGATCCCATCGCCGAGCATTTTCACTGCGGGCGGGACCTGTGCAGCCGATTTCTCGCTCGGGCGGAGACCGTCGAGACCGCCAGGAGCCTCGCGCAAATTCGAGCCTTGCGCACATCGTTCCTCAGCGCGCTCGGAGAGAAAGAACAGGATGAAATCGGGGACGAGTACGACCGGGATGCATTCCAGGGAGGAGACTGACTGCAAGGCGAGGGGCTGAAAAAATGAACGCGAGGCCTAATGAATGTTGGTCGTGCCTTCTTGTAAGTCAAGAAGGAGTTGTTGGAGTCGCTCCTTCTCCTTGGGGTCCATGTCCACGAATTCCACACCGAAGTCCTGTCCCGCCGACCAGGTCACTCCAGCCCGGCCTATCTGAATCGGTTCCTTGTGTGTCGGAACATACACACGGAGCGTCACCGTTGTACCAATTTGCACAGTGACTCCGCTTGCAATGCCGCAGCCACCCAGGGAAATGTTAAAGAGCTTTCCCTTGCCAACGCCTTGATTTCCCTCGAAAGAAATAGGGTATTGGGCCTGCACCCGCCGTTCTCGTCGTGCCTCCACTGGCTACCTCCTCTCGCTTCAGAGCCCTATTCGTACAGAGTTTTGATAAAAGACGCAAGGGCAATGCCAGATCGTCTCTAGCGCTCGACTCCAACTTTACATACCCTCCAGCGAGGCGCTGGCTGCGGCAGTCACGCCATCGGCGACTTGCGCCAGAAACTTGAAACTCAGCGTATCGAGTGTGTCGGTGGACCGGTGATAGTTTGGATTCCTGAAATTTGCGGTGTCGGTCAGCATGACGGCGGGAAATCCGTAGTGCCAGAACGCGGCATGATCGCTGCGGCGCGTGTCTGGCAGCAACTCGCCGTTTCCGGGAACCACCAGCGGGACGACCGGCAGGTGCGGCGCGGCGGCTCGCTCGACCATAGCCGTCAACGCTGCGGAAGCGGCATTGCCGATGACCGCGAGAAAGTTGCCGACCGTCGGGACGGCGATCGGCGTGCCGGGCGGCACGGTTTGCGAACCGTCTTTGTCGCTGGCATACCCGACGCATTCGAGTACGAGCGCGCCGGCGATGTCCCGTTGGGCGGCCCTGAGTTCCGCCGCGTAGGCGAGACTGCCAAGAAATCCTTCTTCTTCCAGACAAAAGCCGATGCAGTGGACTTCGCGCACCCGGTCCATGTGGCACAGGCGCCGCGCGACTTCCAGCAAGACGGCCAAGGCGCTGGCGTTGTCATCGGCCCCTGGCGAGCCCTCGACCGTGTCGTAATGGGCGGCCAGGATCAGCGGTGCCGGAGGCATGCCGTTGCCGTGGCCCTGTGTTTGGTGGGTGGGGAGCAGAGAGGCGATCACATTGCGATAAGTGCCGCCCATCGCCTCGAAAGGATGGGTCGAGACGTGCAGGCCAAGTTGTTCGAATGTATCTGCGAGGTACTCTTCGGCGCGCTGCAGATGAGTCGGGGATGTGACGGGGTGGCGTTCGCCGACCAAGACGTTGAGATGGGCGAGGAGACGGTCCTGGTCAGGTGAAGACACTTACAAAATCAGTCCAACGTCCATCATGTCCGTCAAGTCATCAAGTCCCAAGACATTCGACTTGAAGACTTTAAGACTTTCAGACGATGGCGACGCCAACTAGGCAATAATCTCGGTGCCGATGCCCTTGTCTGTGAACACTTCAAGCAGAATGGCGTGCGGCATGCGGCCATCGATGATGTGGGCCTTCTGGACACCGCCGTCGATCGCCTCTAAACACGCATGGACCTTCGGCAGCATGCCTTCCCGGATGACGCCTTTTTTGACCAGCCGCTGCATGTCTTTCCGCGAGAGGGTGGAGATGTGGCGGCCCTGTGCGTTGCGGATGCCCTTGACGTCCGTGAGCATGAGAAGTTTTTCAGCCTTGAGCGAGGCGGCGACGGCGCCGGCCACGAGATCGGCATTGATGTTGTACGTGTTGCCCTCCCGGTCCGTGCCGATCGGCGCAATGACCGGAATGAAGTTATCCTGCTGCAGTTTTTCGATCAGGCGCGGATTGATGGATTGAATATCGCCGACATACCCGAAGGTGTCGTCCTCCGCGCTGTCGCTGTCCGGGTCCATCTCCATGCCGAGACTTTCGATCCAGGCCGTGACTGTGAGCGGCTTGGCCGTGATGAAGCCCCCGTCCTTGCCGCTGACGCCGACGGCCCGTCCGCCGTGGCGGTTAAGCAGGTCCACGATCTCCATGTTGATTTTTCCGGCGAGGACCATCTCGACGATTTCCATCGTCTTCTCGTCCGTCACCCGCACGCCCTGCTTGAACTTGGCCTCGATGCCGAGCCGTTGGAGCATCTCGTCGATCTGCGGCCCGCCCCCGTGCACGATGACGGGGTTGATGCCGACGTATTTCATCAGGACGATGTCCTGGGCGAACTTGTGCTTGAGCGACTCCTCCATCATCGCGTTGCCGCCGTACTTGATGACGATGGTTTTGTCGGAGAACGCACGGATGTAGGGCAGGGTCTCGACGAGGATATTCGCTTTTTTGATGAGTTTGTTCATTGCAGCCATGGTGTACGGAGCATCTTACAAAATAACTCCGCACAACACAATTTTTTCTTGCGTCAGGACTTCGTTTTTCCGGACGGCGTGCGCGCGCCGGGCGTCCGGCCCGCCCGCGGATGCGCCTGATCGTAGACCTTCATGAGCTGATCCATCGCCACGTGCGTATACTTTTGTGTGGTGCTGAGCGACGCGTGGCCGAGCATTTCCTGAATTGCGCGCAGATCGGCGCCTTCGTCGAGCAGATGCGTGGCGAAGGAATGGCGCAACGTGTGCGGGCTGACGCGCCCGCCCGACAGCCGCGAGGAATATTTCCCGACGAGCCGGCCCACACTGCGGGCGGTAAGGCGTCCGCCGCGGGCGTTGCGGAACACGGGCGCCGGCCCCTGTTCCGAATGACGGGTGACGGGTGCCGGGTGACGCGGCAACGCACGGTGATAGTCCTGGATCGCTTCAAGGGCGACGTCGCCGATCGGGACGATCCGTTCCTTGCGTCCTTTGCCGCGGAGACGCACAAGGCCTTCGCGCAGGTCCAGGTCTTCGCGGTTCATGCCCACCACCTCGCTCACACGCGCGCCGGTCGAATAGAGCGTTTCGAGGATGGCGCGATCACGCCGCGCTGCCAGACCGTCGCCATCGGGAAACTCCATGAGCGCGCTGGCATCGTCCTTGGTCAGCACGCGCGGGAGCCGCTGGGGCAGTTTGGGCGTGCGGACCTCGGCGGCCGGATTCACCCGCCTGATTTTGTCCCGGTTCAGATAGCGGTAGAAGGTGCGGAGCGCGGCCAGCTTGCGCGCCATGGAGGATTTCTGTTCCTGCCGCCGATCCAGCCAGTAGAGGTACGCGCGGACCAGCATCGGGTCCACATCCATGGGTTTCAGTGGTGTGGCTCCGGCGGGACGTTTTGACGATGCAAAGGCGAGAAACTGTCGGAGATCCGAATGGTAGGCGCGAATCGTTTCGGGCGAGGCGCCGCGTTCGTCCTTAAGGAACGCTACGAAAGCCCGGACGTCTTTTTCCATTCGTCGAAGTCCTCCAGCGCTCGTTGCGCGATGCGAGCGCGCTTCTGCTCCTTGTCACGGACGCGACCC
The DNA here is from genome assembly GCA_031413335.1 of Nitrospirota bacterium. Lineage (GTDB taxonomy): Bacteria > Nitrospirota > Nitrospiria > Nitrospirales > Nitrospiraceae > 2-02-FULL-62-14. Next base: position 7,117 of record JANOEZ010000107.1, on the reverse strand, counting down.
GGCAGCGGAGGGAACAGCCCGAAGTTCGTATTGATCGGCTGAAAGTGTGCGGGCTCGGTGGTGGTGATGTACTGCAGCAGTGCGCCGTGCGCGGTGGTCGGGGGCGGCGTCACCAGCGGCAGGTTGGCCAGCCCCCGCGCGGCGTTGAGCCCGGCCAGCCCGCCCATGGCCGCCGATTCGGTGTAGCCTTCCACGCCCACGAGCTGTCCGGCAAAGAATGCGGTGCCACGGGCCTTGAGCTGCAGGGTGTTCCGCAAGAGTTCGGGGGAATTGATGAAGGTGTTCCGGTGGACGCTGCCATAGCGGAGAAACTCGGCCTGCTCCAACCCCGGAATCATGCGGAGTACGCGCTTCTGCTCGCCGTAGGTGAGCTTGGTCTGGAAGCCGACCATGTTGTAGCAGGTGCCGTGGCGGTTTTCGGCGCGGAGCTGCACGACGGCGTGGGGCCGCGCGCCGGTTTTGGGATCGTCCAGGCCGACCGGCTTCAGGGGGCCGAAGAGCATCGTCTGCCGGCCGCGCTCGGCCATGACTTCGATCGGGAGGCACGATTCGAAGTACGGCGTGTTTTTCTCGAACTCCTTGGGCTGGACTTTTTCGGCGGCCATCATCGTGTCGTAGAACGCGTTGAACGTCGGTTCGTCCATCGGGCAGTTCAGGTAATCGGCGCCGCCCTTGCCGTAACGCGAGGCCCGAAAGACGACGTCCATATTGATGGAGTCGGCGTCGATGATCGGCGAGATGGCGTCGAAAAAATACAGGTGCCTGGATTGCGTGAGGCGTTGAATGGCGGCGGCCAGCTTGTCTGACGTGAGCGGGCCGGTGGCGATGATGCAGACGCAGTCGGTCGGAATGTCGGCGATCTCTTCGCGGAGGATGCGGATATTCGGATGGCTCTCGAGCGTCTGCGTGATCGTCTGCGAGAACTGGTCGCGGTCCACGGCCAGGGCCGAGCCGGCCGGGACGCGGACTTCGTCTGCCACGCGGATGATGAGCGAATTGAGCCGCCGCATCTCCTCTTTCAGGAGGCCGGGGGCGCTCGTGCCGTCGGTGGAGCCGAGCGAATTGGAGCAGACGAGTTCGGCGAGGAAGCCCGTTTTGTGGGCCTTGGTCGGCTCCTTGGGACGCATCTCGTAGAGCGTCACCCGGGCTCCGTGGGAGGCCGCCTGCCAGGCCGCTTCGGACCCGGCGAGCCCGCCCCCCACGACGACCACATCCTCGCGCATATAAGTGGGACTCCGCTTTGGTAAAGAGAAAAAACCTTGGTTGAGGACTCTCTCCGCCGGCAGCAATTTCTCAACAACGATAAACAGCCGGCGGCTCAGCAAGCTTGGGGTGGTGGGCGATACTGGTCTTGATCCAGTGACCTCTCCCGTGTGAGGGGAGCGCTCTGCCAACTGAGCTAATCGCCCACGGGGCAAAAGTCTAACATGGCACCCCCTGCAGATCAATGCGCCTGGGCGCACGGGCAGCGGGGCTGTTGGAAAACGCCGATTGTCTGGACAGAATAGACCGTCCGCGTTAGACTCGGTTTCGTCACACAGGGCAGTATCCAGCACAAAGGGGTGATCTATGAAAAACATGCAACTCATCGGACTCGTGGCACTGGCGGTGATCCTGGCGGCCGGCTGCTCGACAAAGCGAGAGGGTGACATCAAGCTGACGCAGGGCGGCGGGATGTATTCGGCCCTGGACGCGACGGCGCAGGTCTATTCCCATTCGAGAGCGCAGGCGCCGGTGGACGATAATCCGTGGCGGTATGCGGGGTTTGTGCTGCATCCGTTCGGTGTTGTTCTGGATTACGCCATCAACCGGCCGATCTATGCGCTGGCCTCCGCGTTCCCGTATATGTTCGGCTATACCAGCGAGGACGTGCTCGTCAGCTCGCAGCGCCAGTAACCGCGTTCCCTCGAGCATTTCTTTACGCAGCGGCAGGAAGGAGCCCCTTCCCGCCGCTGTGCTGTTTTTGTAGAATTGTTTCTCTATGCACCAGGTACCCTACACGAGTCGGTCGGCCGAGTTCCTGCGCGGCGTGGTATGCGCCGGCCTCCTCGTGGCCTGTGCGATGGAGGAGCCGTCCAGGCTGCCGCCCCATGCCAGCGATCTGATTCTCCTGAAGACCGCAAAATTATGCGACCAGAAATCGGCTGTCCTCAGCCGCCATCCGGGCATGCCGATCAAACGGGACGTCTGGGGCACGGGGGAGGAACTGCGGATTTCGGCGGATCGCAGCGCAACCGGGGCGGACGAATCGTTGTTCTTTGATCAGGACGATCAACTGGTCGGCCTGCTGTTCGTCTTTCCGACCGGCGTCAACCTGAAACCGTATCCGGTCCTGCGCGAGACGCTGAGTCAGCTGAAGCCCAAGATCGAGTTTTACCTGAGCATCGGCCAGGTGTCCGCGCAGGAGAGTCTTGATCCGAGCGCGATCTACGATACCGGTGATGCCACCAGCACGACCCGCTATCTGGTTTTGAACGGGGACCCGCCCACGCTGCTGGCGGCCTCCTTCACCATCGATCCGTACTATAAACTCATGTCGCCCTACCGCACGGAGTTTCTCGCGAGGATCGAACGCGGCGGAAAGGCCACAGGGAGTTCCAAGCCGTCGGGCAAGGGCTCGACGGACCGGGAGGCGTTCGCGGCGATTCAGCAGTTTGCGCGTGGAGAAGTGGCGCACTTCGGTTCCTGCGGCGCGAAGGACGACGCCCGCGCGGCCGATGCATACAGCAAGGCCATCACGGTCGGATTCACCGACAAGGATCAGCTCGCAGATGCCCATCACAAGCTGGGGCTGGCTCTCTACCGCAGCGGCAAGATCGAGCCGGCCAAAACCGCCATTCAGAAAGCGCTGGCCACTCGCCCCAACACGGCGGAATTTCTCAACAGCCTGGGAACGGTGTATGCCAAGCTCGGGGACCAGGCGCATGCGCTGGCGGCGTTCGAACGGGCGGTGACGTTGCGGCCGAACTATCCGGTGGCGCGGTTCAACCTGGCCGAAGCCTACGAGCAGGTGAACGCCAACCGGGCCATCGCGGAGTATGAAACCTATCTGGCGCTGGTGGAAGGCATCGAAGAAGAGCAGTCACGAGCGGCCAAGGCGCAGGAGCGTGTGCAGCGCTTGAAAAAGCGGTAAGCGATGCCGCCTGCCCGGGCGATCATCCCCTGGAATGTTCTTCCTGTTCCTGCTGCGTTTTACACTCGATACAGAAGGTCGTGACAGGCCGGGCTTTCAGGCGCTTGAGGGGGATTTCCTCTCCGCAGCCTTCGCACACGCCATAGGTCCGCGCGGCCAGGCGATCCAGGGCTTCGTCGATCTTCTTGATCAGCTTCCGTTCCCGGTCCTTGATCCGCAACGCAAAGTTTTGATCCGCCTCCGCCGTGGCCTGATCGTTCATGTCGGGGAACGTGGCGAGGCCCGGCCGCTGCTCCACCACGGCTTCGGCGCCCTGGATCAATACGGCCCGCTGCCGCTGCAACGCATGGAAGATCGTGGCGTATTTCGGCTCACCGGCATAGGGCAGTTTCTTTTTCGGCGCAGCCCGTTGCGCTGAACGCGCGCGGGGAGGCAGGGTCGGCGGTGATTTCTGTGGGCGTGCACCCATCAGAAAAAACTATAGCAACATGTCTCGGGCCGGTCAATGCCTAGTAGCAGTGCTGAGGACTCAGGACTAAGGGCTGAGGTTGGAAACGCACGCAGAGCTCTCTCAGTTCTCAGTCCTCGTTACTTAGTCCTGCATTCTAATTACAGGTCCCGGCGGCCTTCCAGCGACTTGATCAGCGTCACTTCGTCCGCATACTCGATATCCACGCCGACCGGAATTCCATACGCGATACGCGACACACGGACGCCATGCGGCTTAAGCAGCCGGGTGAGATAGATCGCAGTGGCTTCGCCCTCGATCGTGGGATTTGTCGCCAGGATCACCTCTTCGATGCCGCCGTCCTTGAGCCGGTCAGCCAGATCCTGCGCGCGGATGTCGGCGGGGCCGATGCCATCCAGCGGCGAGAGGGCTCCGAGCAAGACGTGATAGAGACCCCGGTAGCCGCCGGTGCGCTCGATCGCATAGAGCGTGCTGGGTTCTTCGACGACTAGAATTTTGGCGCGATCGCGCTTGGGGTCGCGGCAGAACTCGCACAGCTCGCCCTCGGCGATGTTGCGGCATTGGCGGCAGAATGTCAGGCCCTCTTTCACGGCACGAATGGCGTCGGCCAGCCGCATGGCGTCGGCCTTCTCTATCTTGAGAACATGGAAGGCGAGCCGCTGTGCCGTCTTGTGCCCGATGCCCGGAAGCCGGACCAGTTCCCGGATCAATTGTGCGAGCAGACCCTGATTATCGATGCCCATAGGGAAACAGTGATGAGTGATGAGTGATGAGTGATGAACGGCGGGGACCGATTAAACGTGCTGCATTCATCGTTCTGCGCTCGGTGCTTGTCAGAAGAGTCCAGGAATCTTCATCCCGCCGGTGATGGCTTTCATCTCGCCGGCCATGAGGTCCTTAGCCTTGCGCAGCGCGTCGTTGGTGGCGGCGACGATCATATCCTGCAGCAGGTCGCGCTCGCCGGATGTCAGCACGTCGGGATGGATGGTGACTGACACGATCTCCATCGCCCCATTAGCTTTGGCCGTCACCATGCCGCCGCCGGCCGAACCCTCGGCGATCTTGGTCGCAGCCTGCTCCTGCGCTTTGGCCAGTTGGTCCTGCATCGCCTGGGCCTGCCGTACGATGTTGCCCATGTTGCCGAACGGATTCTTGCTCATGGGGCGGTCTCCTTGCGGGGCGTGGCCTGTCGGATATCCACCACATCGCTTCCAAACACGTCCCGTGCCTGTTTGACGAGCGGATGTGCGCGCGTCTGTTCGAGCAACGCGTCTTTCTGAGAGCGGGCTTTTTCGGCGCGGGCCTGCGCGGGCGACGGCGCGGCGGTCTGTCCCCTGGTGAGCTCGACGATCTTGAGTCGCACGGGCCTGCCGGCCAGCTCGGCGCAGAGGGCGGTGATCAACTGCTGGTTGTCCGGTTTTTCCACCATGCTTCGCGCCACCGAGGCGCTCGCCGGGTATCCGATCATCAATTGGTTGCCCTCGATGCCGAGCAGAGAGCCCATTTCCAGGAACGTGCCGATGTTCGGATGTTTGTCGGAAACGCGTTCCACCACCTGTTCCCAGTTCAGTTGGATTGGGGGTGCTGCGGGCGGCGGTGCGGCTGGCGCCGGTGTTGCAGAGGCCGGCTGCGCGGACAGTTTTGGTGGTGCGGGTTTCGGCGACGCGCCCGGAGGAAAGGCCGACCGTGGTGTAGAAACAGATTGTGTCTGTGTCATGGGTTTGGCCTGGGCTGCCGGGCTGTGGCCGGATGGCGGGCGGCCTGGCGCAGCGGGAGCGGTGACCGGTGCGGCCTGGCGAGGCGGTGTCGGGGTTGCCATCGTCGGCGCGGTGGAAACCGCGGTGCCGCCAGCCAGCAGTCTTGCGGCGCGGATGGATGCGGACTCCAGGACGAAACGTGGGTGGGCGCTGAGGCGTAGCGCGTCTTCGGCCTGCGAAAGAATCCGGAACAATTCCTGAGCCTGTTCGACCGTGAAGGCCTTGGCGTCCGCAACGATCTGGCGCAGGTCTTCTTCGGGCGTTTCAATGAGGCTCCGGAGTTCCTGCGCGGAGGGGACCACAGCCGCGACCAGCATGTGGCGGGCGTATTCGACCAGGTCGGCGCAATAGGCGCGGAGATCGTGGCCCTGGTCCAGCACCTGCGCCACGATGCTCACGACCGCCGGACTGTTCTTCGCGATGACGGCGGCGATCATGGCGCGGACGTGCTCCTGCGGCACGGTGCCGAGCAGGGTTTCAAGATTGCTGTGCGTGACATTTTTACCCGCGAAGGCCACGGCCTGGTCCAGGATGCTCAATGCGTCCCGCATGCTGCCTTCACTGGCCCGCGCGATGGCGGAGAGGCTACGGTCCTCTAAGGCAAGGCCGTCCTGCTGCGCGACGAAGCGCAGTCGCTGGATGATCTCGGCGTGCGGGATGCGCCGGAAGTTGTAATGCTGGCAACGCGAGAGAATCGTCGCCGGGATTTTATGGATTTCGGTCGTCGCAAAGATAAACACCACGTGGGCCGGCGGCTCCTCCAGTGTCTTGAGCAGCGCATTGAAGGCGGACGTGGAGAGCATGTGGACTTCGTCGATGATATAGATGCGATAGTGGCCGTGAAACGGCGTGAACTTCACGTTCTCGCGGACCTCCCGCACGTCATCCACGCCGGTGTTGGAGGCGCCGTCGATCTCAATCACATCCACCGAGTTGCCCTGCGTGATTTCCCGGCAGTTGACGCAGGTATCGCAGGGCGTGGCCGTGGGGCCCTTCTCGCAATTGAGGGCTTTCGCCAGGATGCGGGCCATCGTCGTTTTGCCGACGCCGCGCGTGCCGGAAAACAGGAAGGCATGCGCGATGCGTTTGCTGGCGATGGCGTTCGAAAGGGTCTGGACGACGTGGGGCTGGCCGATCACGTCCTGGAACGTGGCTGGACGGTATTTTCTGGCGGAGACTTGGTAATCCATATTGTGTCAGTTCAGGACAGGATGTTCAAAACGGTCGGTTTCTCACCCGCCCACCCCGGTGCGACAAGACGCACCTTGTCCACGGGCGAGGCCGCAGGGAGCGAGGGCGCTGAAGCGTACTCTTCCGCGGTACGTTGAGGTGGCCGAGCGACCGAGAACGAAGTTGGCGACCGTTTTCAGCATCCTGTTATGCGGGGCCAGGTGATCCTGCGGCACACCGAACATACTGCTTACCGTTGCTTCCTTCCGGACCTGGCGGGGTTGACAGGGTTCGGTTGCACAGGGCCCGGCCCCTTAATTTTGAGTCGAAATGTCCAAAAGTCCTAAAGTCTCCATCAAGACTTTCTGACTTTACGACTTTATGACTGCCCTTGGTATGGCGGATCCGCCATTTTGCATTTCAAAATGGCGAGATCTCGCCACCATTTGCCATGCCAAATGGTGGCGGAGCGCGCGTGACTGGCACGACAGGTACAACAGGCGCCTTCACCGCCAACCGATAAACCGCTGGCCTGGGATCACTGTCGGCCAGCACGACGAAGCGGAAGGTGTGTGTGCGCCGGTCGGT
>JANOEZ010000106.1:0-1267 GCA_031413335.1 Nitrospirota bacterium | reverse complement strand
TGGGAGCAGGCACCGAAGGAAGCCAAAAGTTTTGCCGTGACAGTCTATGATCCTGATGCGCCGACTGGAAGCGGCTGGTGGCATTGGGTGATCTTCAATATTCCTCCAAGCGTCACCTCACTCCCGGCGGGCGCCGGCAAGCCGGATGGCAGCAGCGCGCCTCAAGGCAGCATTCAGAGCATGACCGATTTTGGTCAGCAGGGGTATGGCGGCCCCTGTCCTCCGCAAGGCGATAAGCCGCATCGGTATATTTTCACGGTGTTTGCCCTGAAAGTGGATCAGATCCCGCTCAAGCAAGACGCGTCGGGCGCGATGGCGGGCTTCTATCTGAACCAGAATGCGTTGGGAAAGGCGTCTCTCACGGCCCACTATGGCCGGTGAGCAGGTTATGGCGAGGCGGACAACGGAAGAATTATGCGGCATGTCTCTGAGTCTTCTGTATATTGCTGGCAATACGGTGGATGCAGAGAAGATCGAGTGTGCGCTGACGGACCACGGAATTGATTACACGCTGAGCCTTGAACCGTTCATGAAATCGTCGGCGCTTGGGGCGGTCTTCGGTGGAACCTACGCCGGCGTGTTCTTTTTTGTTTCGGGGACGCAGCACGGACGATGCTGCGATCTTCTCAGATCGAAAGGTTTCGCGGACACGATCAGCCCGGAAGTGAGTCTGGAGAACACGCATGGCGCTTGACACTGAACAGGGGAAACGGATGCTGCAGTTGCTGACCTCGCGCTACGATGACCGGCATTGGCGCAAGAAGATTGAGAAGACTCTGAGCCTGCCGATGACCGGAGTCGAAGATGAAGCGCAGCGGGCGATTTTTCTCTATCTGAAGCATGGGTTGAAGGCGTACAAGTCCCGCCGCGCCGATCCGGACTCCTGGATCGTCGGCGGCTTTGCGACCCGGGAAGTGATCGAGCGGGCCAAGTTCGATCCCACCGCCGTCAGTGCCGCGATCACCAAGGATCAGGTGGCGATATTAGGCGTCGATCCGGGCTCCGAAGTGGACGAAACCTGGTGGGATGAGATGCTCGTCGCCTGGTTTGAGGAGCCGGAGGCGGAGCCCTCCTCGGAAGAGGCATCCGGAAGCGGGAGTGAGCCGCCTGGTGTTGCCGCCGAAGAGAACGTAAAAGTAAAAAAGGCCGAAGCCTGAAGGCTTCGGCCTTGTCCCTGTCGTTCGTCCTCGCTATTTCTTCAGTTCAATCAACCGGAGCTTTGAGCGTTCACCGAGCAGGTCGGCTCCCGGCAGCAACTGGGGGGACT
>JANOEZ010000105.1:0-1351 GCA_031413335.1 Nitrospirota bacterium | reverse complement strand
AGCAGCGGAACTACTCGACCACGAAGAATAAAAAGAACGATCCCGATCGGATCGAGAAAAATAAGTACTGCCGGTTTTGCCGGAAGCACCAGCCTCATAAAGAGGTCAAGTAGTCGGGGCGAGGGAAACCGGCAGATCGGTTTGCGCCGGTTGGAATCATGAGGAGAGGACTAGGGGCATGGTGTTAATGGTAGCACATCGGTCTCCAAAACCGAGAGTCTGGGTTCAAATCCTAGTGCCCCTGCCACGCCCAGCGCTGGTGCAGCTACGCAGCAGATTCGTGTGAGCCTTTTCATTGAAGGGTAGTCGGAAGTTCTTATGCTAAAACGGACGTGGGCTTCGATCGTTGAATTTGTGAACGACGTCAGAAGCGAACTAAAAAAAGTTTCGTTCCCTACCAGTCAGGAAACAATCGGTTCCACGACGGTTGTGATCGTGTTCTGCATCATCATGTCGTTGTACCTGTCGGTCGTGGACTCGTTTCTCGGGTGGTTGGTCGGAAAGGCTATCTAAGGATGTCGGATACCATCGCCAAGCAGTGGTACGTGCTTCATACCTATGCGGGCTTCGAGGGCCGTGTGAAGGTCAGCCTGGTGGAGCGCGCGAATCAAATGGGGCTGCAGGAGAAATTGGGCCAGGTGCTTGTCCCTACCGAAGAAGTCATCGAGATCAAGGACGGCAAGCGCCGGGCGTCCAAACGGAAGTTTTTTCCCGGCTATGTGCTCGTGGAGCTAGAGTCCCCGCTGACCGATGAAACCGTGCAGATGATCAAGGAAACGCCGAAAGTCACGGGATTTGTCGGGGGCGGGACACGGCCGATCCCGCTGACGGGCGAGGAAGCCGAGTCGCTGCTCAAGCAGGTGGACACCGGCGGCGCCGCGCCGCGCGAGCAGGTAAAGTTTATCAAGGGCGATAACGTGCGCATCATCGACGGCCCGTTCATGGGGTTCAATGCCCTCGTTGACGAAGTGGATGAGGTGCACAACCGCGTCAAGGTGCTGGTCAGTATTTTTGGACGGGCCACACCGGTGGAGCTTGGCTTCATGCAGGTCGAACGAATCTAGCGTGCGGCAGGGATTCAGCGGGTAAGGAGACGACATGGCGAAGGAAGTGCAGACGCAGATCAAATTGCAGATTCCGGCCGGCAAGGCCAATCCGGCCCCTCCGGTCGGGCCGTCGCTCGGCCAGCACGGCGTCAACATCATGGAGTTCTGCAAGCAGTTCAATGCCAAGACGCAGAAGGAAGGCGACAGCATTATCCCGGTGGTCATCACGGTCTACAAGGACCGCAGCTTCACCTTTGTCCTGAAGACGCCGCCGGCATCCGACCTGCTCAAGAAGGCGGTCGGTG
>JANOEZ010000104.1:0-2535 GCA_031413335.1 Nitrospirota bacterium | reverse complement strand
CTTGTCGAGGTAGCCGTGATAGGTGCGTAGGATGGGTTCCACGGCTTTCTGCTTCGACTGAAGATCCGGAGCCGCCGCTAACACGTCGTAGACGGCAACTTGCAGATAGTGATAGGCCCAAATCGTGGCGTTGAAGAGCGGGAACTTCCGGCGAAACGATTTCGAGTACGGGAAGGTATCCAACTGTTGATGGTTCAGCTGTTTGGCCGTAATCGCATACTCACTGTCTTGGTAAAATGCCAGCACGTTCCGGATGGCGCTGGCCTTGTCGGCGAGGTCAGAGACGTAGATGTCATACGTGGCTCGGTGAAGAGCGTGCGCTTCATCGAAGGTGTTCTGGGCCTTCCAGGCCAGTTTCATGTAGGTCGGCGCAATCGCTTCCTCATTGGGATTCAGGACTGGCCGTGAATAAATGAACTGAAGAGTCTCCTTTCTGGCTCTCTCCTCAATCGCTGGCACGTCTTTCGCTCCACTTAGCAGAAGATTCTCGTAAAGATTGGAGTGCCCAAAGTCCACTCCATTAAACTCGACATCGAGCTCCTTCAAGTTTTCACGTAGCGCGAAGTTCCAGAGCGCCCGGTAATAGAACCGCTTATCCCGTTGCTCGAACTCCGCCACACTGCATCCAACCAGGAGCTGGAGTATGACAAGAGTAATCCCGAAGAGCGTGAAGAATAGTCGGCCGAGAATGGCAGGTGTATTTTTTAATGGTCTTCTCATTACATCGCCCCTCACGAGCCCGTTAAGTCGTCTAAAATTTGGACGGCTCCAAACGGAGCAAGTCTGTCGCTAGACGTGCCCCGTGGAAAGATTGTGAGGACTAAAACGGAAGTTAGCGTGCGCGTGGAGGGTGGAACTGCTCGGAAAGTAAACCAAGCGGGGGTGTAGCTGGAATTATCGATACCACGAAGCCAAGAAAATGGGAAAGGAAGATCACTTGTGTCATGGCTGCCGGGCCCATACAGGTGGAGCAGGAAGCTAAACCATCATGGTGTAGGTGAGAGACACCGTGATGGCTCCCCATCAGCGGAACCATGCAGAGCACCGAGAAGATGAGCAGACTAATGAGGACGAGCCGAATCATACTTTTCATCCTATGGCCAAGAACCTTGAGAGTCAAGGAACCGCGATCCTCCATACACCATGCCTCAAAAATACCAGGCGACACCGCCCATAAACATACGTGGAGTTCCCGGCACGACATGAATGTCCGTTACTCCAGCCGGTTCGCCCTGCAGGCGCGATTGAAACGCAAAGGTCGCCTGCTCCCATTTGGTATCGAAAAGATTCTGGACAAACAGAAACGCCTCGAGTCGTCCGCGCTCCAATTTGACCGGCAATTGATAGCGCGTCGAGAGGTCGAAGGTCAGCCAGGATGGCGATTTTAAACTTTTGTTCTCCGTCAAGGGTCTCACGCCAAGATAGGTCGCCTGGAGCTGCGTCGCCAGCCCCTCCGGCCACTTGAGAATCGCCGCGCCATAGGCCGTGATCTCCGGCGCCAGAGGGATGGCATTGCCGTTCGTGAATTCCGCCTTCGTCCATGTCACGCTGCCGTTGAAAGACAGCGGGCCCCACACCGGCCCGCGGGCGCCGACCTCCATGCCGCGACGGCGGCTCGCCCCACGAATCTGCGTGGTCCCCTGATCGCCGGAAAACACCAGTTCGGAATTGAGCTCCACGGCCCAGAGGGTTCCGGTCAACTCCATCCCGTCCGCTCCCCAGGGCTTCGACCGGATACCGACTTCATAGGTCCTGGCGCGCGCCAGCGGAGCGGAACCGCTCGTAATTGCCGCGCGGGCATCGTTGCTGTGAAAGCCTTCGCCGTAATTCGCGAAGAATTCCGTCGTGAACCAGGGTCCAAGGATCAGGTTGGCCTTCGGCAGGACGATGGAGGATGTCGTCCGGCCGGCCGATTGGGCAACGCACGACGCGCAACGATTGCGGACATCGAAGGTAAAGAACTCGCTCCGCAGCCCGCCGGTCAAACGCATCCACGACACCGGCTGCACCTCCGCCTTCACATAGGGCGAATAGGAGGCTTCCAGCACGTCGTTGTCGGTCGTCGTCCCCGTCGGAGTCCGCTTCACCTGGGGCGCGAGCCGCGCATGGAGATCGTCCACTCGTACTTGCACGCCGGCGGTCACGGCGCTCTCCATCTCCATCAGCTTGCCGGCCTGCCGCCAGCCCGCGTGGCCGCCATACACGACCCGCCGGTCGGATTGTAGAAACCCGTCGCCGTTCACCGGATCGTTGAGGAAGAGCGTGAAATTGGAGAAGAGGTCCATCCGATAATACTGCGCGTAGGCATCGGCAAAGAACCGGCCGCCGGCCGTCGTGTCGTAGTGGTAGTTGAGCCGGCTGGTGGCGCGCGTGGTGTTGCCGCCTTCGGTCGGATCGATCGCGCCGAACCGATCCAGCGTGCCGGCATTCACCGCGCGCAGAGGAATCTCGCCGGACGCGTTCCACTGGGCCTTATGGTAGGTGCCGGTGAAGCTTACTTCAGATCGTGGAGTCGGATTCAGCGTGACCTTGCCT
>JANOEZ010000103.1:0-3623 GCA_031413335.1 Nitrospirota bacterium | reverse complement strand
GGCATCCACTTCGGCGTGCCGATCGCCAACTATGTCGGCTGGGCCGTGGTAGGAGCCATTTCGCTGGCGATGTATTTCCCGCTGGACCGGCATCTGCAGTCCGAGTGCAAGCCGGACCAATCCGTCACCGGCGCTGTCCTGTTGGGCTGCGGCCTCTATTATGGAGTGCTGCTGTTCAACCTGGGCGTGACCTTTTGGATCGGCGAACGGTTGATGGGCATGACCGGGGCACTCATGTATATTCCGCTCACGGCGCTGTTTCTGCTCCGGCTGTTCGACCGATTTCCACCTCCGGGCCCCGTTCAATCAGACGGCGGTGCATAGGCCGCGACATTCTTGGGTTCCGAACCGGAAGATTGTATACTGCGCATGATGTCGAACCGCACCAGGGTCCTGATTGGAACAGCCGCAGCCGTCGCCCTTCTCGTGGTCCTGGTTTCAGGCTGGTTCGCTTACGCCTTCTTCCAGACCGGATTCAGCGCCAAGGCGGAGCCCTCCGCCCTCGAAGTCCTGATAGCCCGGCAGGCCCGGCACCTGGCCATTCCGTTCTCGCAGCGCAACGCCGCCAATCCGATCCCGGCAAGCCCCGATCTGATGGTGGAGGCGCGGCGGCACTTCGCCGATCACTGCGCGACCTGCCACGCCAACGACGGCAGCGGCAAAACACCTATTGGCGAGAATGTCTACCCCAAGGCGCCGGACCTGCGCCTCTCCGATACGCAATCCCTGTCCGATGGCGAACTGTTTTTCGTCATTCACAACGGCATCCGCTTTACCGCCATGCCGGCCTGGGGCAAGGGCGATCCAGCAGAAGACAAGGACAGCTGGAAACTCGTCCATTTCATCCGCCATCTGCCCAAGCTCACGCCGGAGGAATTGGAAGAGATGAAACAGTACAATCCGAAAACCGATCAACCGGCAACAGACCATTCCCATTGACGGAAGCCATGAAAAAAACGACAATGGCGCGCCTGTTCGCCCAATCCGGAGTCCTGCGATGAAAGGCCTGTTCATCCGATTCGTCATCACCGGCGTGGCCGTGCTGGCCGCCGCCGAGATCGTGCCCGGCATTCACATTGACGGCGTGCCGACGGGTGCCGCCACTGTGATCGTGCTGGCACTGCTGAATGCCGTCGTCCGGCCGGTCATCTATCTTTTTTCCTTCCCCGTCATCATGTTCTCGCTCGGGTTGTTCATGGTCATCATCAACGCTATTCTATTACACCTGACCTCCTGGCTGGTGACCGGCTTCACGGTGGACGGGTTCTGGCCGGCGGTCTGGGGCGCGCTCATCATCAGCGTCGTCAGCACGATTCTGACCCTGCTGATCTCCGAAGAGGGCAAGGTCGAAGTCCTCGTCCATCGGCCCAAACCGCCGCGCGTCATCAACTAAGAAGCGTTCATGGTGAACCGAGTGGCTGGTTTCGCAGGATTGCTTCTCCTGATCGGGTGGGCCGGCGCCGCGATGGCCGAGGATCTCGTCACCATCGGCGATCTGCTCAAATCGCCCGAGTCGTACCAAGCCAGGACCATCATTGTCCACGGCACAGTGCGCAACGCGCCCCCCTACCGCAGGGAGGACCCCACCTGCGGCGCGACGAACTATCTGCACCAGTTCCAACTCGTCGATGAGAGCGGCGGCGTCGGTATCACGGCAGTTGGATGCCTCCATGGCACGTACACGGGCTATGGCGGACAGCTCGATCAGTTGTCCGACGGTATGAAACTCGACGTAATGGGTCGTGTCAGTACTGGCGCCTCGGGCATCGTGGTCGAGGCCATTCGCATGTCCCACTGAGCGTCTCCCGTCACACCGAAGCCACGCACGAATTGAAACCCCCGCATCAACACTGTTACAATCCCGCTCGCTTCATGCATCGTTCTGAGTTCATCGTTCAGCGCTAGGAGTTCCATGGCCCATCCGGCACAGACACAGCACGACCGCTCCCCGAAACGCGAAAAACAGACGTCCCTGCAGCGCGCGCTGACGACCGCGCTCAACGAACTGGGCGCCGACATGGCGCTTATCGGCGTGTTCGAAGTCGAAGGCGGCCCGCTCTCGCTGCAAGGCTGCCGCGGGTTCGCTCCACGCGAAGCCCAGGCCATCCTCCGCACGCTCTCGACGCAGGAGATCGACGCGCTGCACGTGCCGGTGGTGTCGGCCGAGGGCGAATCATTCCGCGCCCTGCGGCTGCGCATGATCACGCCGGTGGCCAAAATGCTGCTGACCGTGCCGTTGCAGCATCACCAGCGGACCTACGGCGTCCTGGTGATCGGACGCAAGGAAAGCACGAGTGTTGCCAAGAAGGAAAAATCGCTCCTCGAGCACGCCGGCGACCAGATCACGGCCACGCTGCATCGGGCCGAGCTGTTCGACGGCACGCTGCTGCTGCGCCGTCCAATGGTCGGCTACGAGCCGGCTGCGGCGGCCCCGCATCCGGTTACGACCGCGGAACCGCTGGCGCCGCCGGAATCCTATTCGACACCGGAGCTTCAGGAGAAGGTGACAGCCCTGCTGGAGAACACCGCGGCGGCGCTGCCTTTTGACCGCGCGCTGGTCACGCTCTACGATCCCGTCACCGGCGTCATTGAAATCATCGGCATGGCCGGCGAGATGAAGACCGACGCCAAGCCCGATCCGAAGCGGGATCTCAGACCGGGCCTGCGTCTCGCGTTCGATTCCTCAGCCGCCGGCTGGGCCATCCGGCACCGCAAGGCGCGCGTGGATCTGGACCTGGCTTCCACGCAGGGCCGGTTCCTCGATCACAAGCCGCTCTATAAGGAGCAGTTCGCCTGCGCGCTCGTCGTGCCCTTCTTCGTCCGCGGGCAGGTCGGCGGGACTGTCACCGTGGCCTCCAAAACATCGGGGCAGTATGCGCTGCAGGATACGAAGCACCTGGAAGGCTTGATCGGCAATCTGGTCGAGCTGCTCCAAAATGCTCCGGCTCCTGCTGCGGCCGCGCCATCGAGCCGGCCCGGTCCCGTCACGGAAGCCGGCCGCCCGGCGCTGGCGCCGATGGCGGCGCCGCAGGGTCCGTCCGAGCCGATGATCCGCAAGCAGGAACGGCAGGCGGCCCTCGGAGAATTCAGCGCGTTCCTGGCGACGGAAGTCCGCGAGCCGCTGGCCTCCGTCCGGGCGCAGTTGGAAGACATCACCCGGGAGAGCATCCTGGATTTCGATCCACAAACGCGGGTCGAAAGCGCGATGCGCGACCTGATCCGCGTCGAAGCGACCCTCAACGAAATTCTGGACTTTGCCAAGCCGCTGGAACTGGACCGGAAGCCCTGCCGGATTTCCGAAGTGATCGACAGCACCCTCAGCCTGGTCGCCACCGACCTGGAGATGAACCGGATCACCGTCACGAAGGAATTCGAGGGACATCCGGTCCCCATCCGGTGCGACGACGCGAAGATGCAGCAGGTCTTCCTCAGCATCATCAAGAACGCGCTGGAAGCCATGACGCCGGGTGGACGCCTGGACATCGCCGTGTCGGCTCAAAAAGGCGGGCGCATGGTGCAGATCGTCATCAGCAACGACGGCGCGCCGATCCCGGCCGAGCACGTCAGCAAGCTCTTCGAGCCGTATTTTACGACCAAGCGGTCCGGCACCGGGCTGGGTCTGG
>JANOEZ010000102.1:0-2961 GCA_031413335.1 Nitrospirota bacterium | reverse complement strand
CTGCGAATCGTTCCGGCGGCGTCGGTGGCCTGCAGATATGTGTGGACGTTGGCGCCGCGGAAGGCATAGATCGCCTGTTTCGGATCGCCGACGAGGACCAGTGTGGTGGCCGCTCCCACCGAACTGAGGGGCCAACTCCGTCGAGAGATCCTGGATGGACACCCCCAGCCACCCCCGCACCACTTTGCCATGCTTGACCAGCTGCTCCACGACCGAGCGGGCCAGGTTGCTGGGCACGGCAAAGCCGATGCCCATGTTTCCGCCACTCTGGCTGTAAATCGCCGTATTGATCCCGGCCAGTTCGCCATGTACGTTGACCAGCGCGCCGCCAGAATTACCGGGATTGATGGCGGCGTCGGTCTGGATGAAATCCTCATACTCGGCGATGCCGGCCGCCCGCCCAAGCGCGCTGACGATCCCCAACGTCACGGTCTGCGTCAGGCCAAACGGATTGCCAATGGCCAGGACAAACTCACCCACTTCCAGCTTGTCGGAATCCGCCCAGGGAATCGTATGCAGGCCCTCGGCTTCGATCTTCAGCACGGCAATGTCGGTTTTGGCGTCGGTGCCGATCAGCTTCGCCTTGAACTCCCGCTTGTCGGAGAGAAACACCTTGATCTCATCCGCCTTGCTGACCACGTGGTTGTTGGTGACGATGAGCCCGTTCGACTCGACGATGACGCCCGATCCCAGGCCGCGCTCTTTCCGCTGCGGTGGCTGCTCGAAGCGGCGAAAAAACTCGTCTCCGAAAAACCGGCGGAAAAAAGGATCGTCGAACGGCATGGCATGCGGCCCGTCGCCCTTCCCGGTCCGCGTGCTGAAAACATTGACGACCGCCGGCTTGACTGCCTTGGCGACCTGAACAAACCCCTGGCCGTTGGCGGCAGAGCCCGGAAGGACACCCACGACCGGCGGCGGAGGTTGCACCTGGCGCGCCGGCGGCGCCTCCGGAATGGCATGCCCGAACGGCATCCAGCCCATCTCCGAGGCCATCACCACCCCGATGACGATGCCGAGTCCGATCAACAGAACGCCGACGAGCCCCGAAGACACGCGGCCGCGCTCCGGATGTGGCGAGTCATACCCGTTCATTGCAAATCTCTAACTCACGGAAACAAGCTGACACGGAACCAAGCTGACAAGTATTTTCAGAATTGTCGGACTAGTCTCTTATAACTTGTAACTTGTCAGCCTGTCAGCTATTCGTTACGGAATCTCCCCGGCGTAGATGCCCATGATCGTTTGTAGAAATTTGATCGCGTCGGCCTTGGGCCGCTGGAACGAATTGCGGCCGATGATGGACCCGAAGCCTCCCCCGTCGCGAATTGCGCGGGCCTCCTCGTAGACGGTCTTGTCGTCGCTTTTGGCGCCGCCCGAAAAGATGACGATGCGGCGTCCATCGAACGAACTCTGCACGACGTGCTTGACGCGCTCGGACAGGGTCTTGATCGGAATCTGCTCGGATTCGTACACCTTCTTGGCAGCCGCCTGTTCGAGATGGGGAGTCGGCAACTTCACCTTGATGATGTGCGCGCCGAGCTGGGCGGCGATTTGGGCCGCATAGGCCACCACATCGATCGCCGTCTCCCCATCCTTGCTCAACTCGGACCCGCGCGGGTACGACCACAGCACAACGGCCAGCCCCGCCTGCTTGGCCTCCTCGGCAATCGCGCGAAATTGCTCGTACATATGGCCGCAATGTGACGAGCCCGGATAGATCGTGAACCCGACCGCCGAGCAGCCCAACCGCAGGGCCTCTTCCACGCTGCCGGTGACGGCTGGGAGCGGGTCTTTTTCGTCGTGCAGCACGTCATGATTATTCAGCTTCAGGATGAGCGGAATCTGGCCGGCGAAATGATGGGCCCCCGCTTCCAGAAATCCCAACGGGGCGGCGTAGGCGTTGCAGCCTGCTTGAATCGCCAGTTCAAAATGATAGAGCGGGCTGTAGCCCGCCGGGTTCGACGCGAAACTGCGCGCCGGGCCATGTTCGAATCCCTGATCGACCGGCAAAATCACCATTTTCCCGGTGCCGGCCAGCCGCCCGTGGTTCAGCATGCGGGCAATGTTGGCCAGCGTCCCTGCGCTGTCGCTGCCGTACCAGTTCAAAATCTCTCGGATGCGAGCGTTCATCGTCTGTCCTCCTTCACCGAAGCTGACAAGCTCCAAGCGAGCAAGCAACAAGTTCCGGATCACTTGTCAGCTTGTCACTTGTCAACTTGCACTCTGTTCTTATCCCCGTTTCCCTTGAATAAAACCTTCCGCCAATGCAACGTCTTCTTTGCTCCCGATCAGCAGCGGCACCCGCTGATGCAGGCTTTTCGGTTCAACGTCCATGATTCGCATCGTGCCGGTGCTGGCCTTCCCGCCCGCCTGCTCCACCACCATCGCCAGGGGATTGGCTTCGTAGAGCAAGCGAAGCTTGCCCTCCGGCTTGTCCACTTCAGCCGGATACAAATAAATCCCACCGCCCAGCAGCACCCGGTGCACATCCGCCACCAGGCAGCCCGAATAACGCGCTGAATAGGGCCGGCCGGTCTGTTTATCCTTGGCCTTCAGATAGTCCAGGAACTTTCTGGTGCCATCCGGCCATTTCTGCGCGTTGCCCTCGTTCGTCGCGTAGACCTGCCCCTTGGCCGGAATCTGAATATTCTCGTGCGACAGATAATATTCGCCGATTCCGGGGTCCAGCGTGAAGCCGTGCACGCCATGGCCGGCGGTAAAGACGAGCATCGTGCTCGACCCGTACATCAGATAGCCTGCCGCCACCTGTTGCGTGCCCTTGCGGATCAATTCGGGCTCGGACGGCATCCCCTTGCCCTCGTGCTTGAGAATCGAGACAATCGTCCCCAGCGGCATGTTGACATCTGTATTGGACGAGCCGTCGAGCGGATCGAAGAGCAGCATGTACTTGCCGTGCGGCCAGTTCTCCGGCAACTGCACGGGCTTTTCCATCTCCTCGGA
>JANOEZ010000101.1:0-10024 GCA_031413335.1 Nitrospirota bacterium | reverse complement strand
TCTGGAGGCTGACCTCCAGACGATGCGCCACATGCAGATCGGCCACGCCTCCGTGACCGCGCTCAAAATTGACGGTACGTCAGGTATGCTGCTGTGCTTGAATTCCCTGCCCGATCTTGGCTGGTTACAATAGGACTCAGTAACCGCCCTTTTCGTCCTTCTTCCCCTCTTTGCCTTCCGCTGCCTCATGGCCGTGCATGTACCGGGCTCGCGATGCGTTCAAATGATCCGTGAAGGCCTTCCATTCGTCGGCCGTCAGCATCTCCTTGATCTTGAACCGCGTGGCCAGAATCCTCGCGCCGGTCCGCATGCGATTGTTGTTCAGATCGTCCAGAATCTTGGTGAATTCCTCCGGAGCCGCCGTGTAGCTGGCGTTGAGCTCGTAGAGCTTCCGATGGAACTCGCGGTTCTGCTTATAGGACTGCGTGGCCTCGTCCATGATTTCCTTCAACGCCTCTTGCACGCGTTTGGCCTTGTCGGGATCCGGCACGGCCTTCTCCACCGCCGCCATGACTTCTTTGCCCCGATCAGCCCCATGCCCCTGCCCCATACCGCTGCCCTGGCTGCCGCCGTGATGATAGGAACCATGTCCACAACCGGCGACAAGCACCAGCCCTGCAATCAATGCGAATGACTTCACCGCGTTCATAGCTATCCTCCTTAGAAATGAATCGAGTGACGAAACTTGGTCACTGTAACACAGGAAACATGCGAGGGGACAGAGTGTGGAAACTGGAAGAAGAAACAGAACGAAGATGGAGGATTTTTTCAGCGTCCGTTAGAACGCCGGGGAAGCTGCCATCGCGGGCGCATACCCATAAGCGGCGGGCACAGGATTCACTTGAGCGGAACCGGCCACAGCTTGATCGCCCTGGACAAGTGTCCAGCACTCCGGCTGCCGGAGGATGGTTTCGACGAGTTTGGTGTGGAGCGCATGGCCGGATCGATCGGCCATCAGATGTCCGATCACCGGCAGGCCCAGCAGCGCCATGTCGCCGATCAAATCGAGGACCTTGTGCCGGACAAATTCGTCCGGAAAACGCAGGCCGGACTCGTTCATCACGCCCTGCTCCGTCAGCACCACCGTGTTCTCGAGCGTGCCTCCCTTGGCGAGGCCCCTGGCCCAGAGCATTTCGACTTCCTGGAGAAATCCAAATGTGCGCGCCTCGGCGATTTCCCGCTCGAACGCCGACACCGACCAGTCGAAGGTGTAGGTCTGCGTCTGGATGAGCGGATGGTTGTATTCAATTGTGTAGGTGATCTGCGAATCCGACGCCGGTTCAATCCGCACGCGCCGGCCGCGGTCCGATACTTCGATCGGCTTTGTGATTTTCAGGAACGGCTGCCGGCGGTTTTGCGGGACGATCCCGGCCGCCTTGATCAACCGCACGAAGGGCGCCGCGCTGCCGTCCATCACCGGCACTTCCGACGCATCCACTTCCACGTAGGCGTTGTCCACTTCCAGACCGACCAGCGCCGAGAGGACATGCTCGATCGTCTTGATCGAGGTGCCGTTCACGCTGATGGCGGTGCAGAGTTCCGTCGGGATGAGATTGCAGACCGAGGCCTTCACCGACACCGACTTGCCGGCTCCAAGCCGGACGAACACCAGACCGGTGTCCGGCGCCGCGGGGCGGAGCGTCAGGGTGACCGGGTGGCCCGTGTGGAGGCCGACCCCCTTGCAACTGACCGCTTGTGCTAACGTGTGCTGCGGACGCATAAGACCTCAGTAAAAGACACCCTGTGTACAGCAACGCTCGTGCCAACTCCAAGAGTTCGCGAGCCAATACAAGCCATTGATATTATTGACTGTAAAGTGAGTTGTGGAAGTCTCTTTGTTGTATAAATCTAACAACTGTAGCTTTTTCACAGATGGCGCTTTTGAGACGTATCTCTCTCTTTGGAACCTACCCAGAAACTGCAAGCCAAATCGTAAGACTGGCGCGTGAGCTCCGACCCCTGATTGCGGCCTGAAGAAGGGCCTGCTAGAGTGACCCCTCCGCTGAGAGGGTTCAGAGTGGCAGGAACCTTATCAGCCATGGTTCCCGACGCCTTTCCTGTCCCTGGAATGGAGCAAGAATGGAGCCCAACGAGCGGCTGATCGCGAAAAAAGAAGAATGGGCCAGGGCCAAGCGGGGCCTCCTCGAAGATGGCGTCGCGCAGGATCATCGGTCACGCGCGGACCGGCTCCCGCCGGGCCAACATAAAGTAAGCAACTGGCCGGTGCTGGATCTCGGCATCCATCCGGACCTGCCGCTGGAGCAGTGGACCCTCACTGTCAGCGGCCTCGTCGAACAGCCCTTCACCTGGACCTGGGAGCAGTTTCTCGCCCAGCCGCAAGTTGAACTCGTCACGGACTTTCACTGCGTCACGACCTGGAGCACCTTCGACAGCGCCTGGAAGGGCGTGCTGTTCCGCCACATCATGCAGATGGCTAAGCCCAGGCCGGAAGCCAAATTCATCTACTTCACCAGCTACGACAAGTATTCCACCAACCTGCCGCTCGAGGCCTGCGACGACGAGGATGTCCTGCTCATCCACCGCTGGAACGGCAAGCCTCTGCCCAAGGAGCACGGCGGACCGGTGCGCATGCACGTTCCGAAGCGTTACGCCTGGAAGGGCGCCAAGTGGGTGAAGGAAATCAGCTTCCTGGAACAGGATAAACCGGGCTACTGGGAAGTGCGGGGGTATTCGAATACGGCGCTCCCCTGGGACGAAGACCGCTACGCCTAAGGCTTTGGGTTGAGGTCGATAATCCCCTTGCGGATCGCCGAAATCGCTGCCTGCGTGCGGTCGTAGACTTGCAGCTTGTGAAAGATATTCCGCACGTGGTTCTTGACGGTTTTCTCGCTCAGGTCCAGGTTGTTCGCAATTTCCTTGTTCGTCTTCCCCTCTGCGACCAGCCGTAGAACCGTAATCTCGCGCTCCGTAAGATCATGATCCGCCCCCGGCCGCTTTCTCCCCTTCCCCTGTGCCAGCAGCGAAAACTCCGCCAGAATCTTGCTCGCCACGGACGGATGAATCAGCGACTCGCCGCGGTAGATGGCCTTGATGGCTAAGACGATCTGCGCCGAATCGGTATCCTTGAGCAGATAGCCGGTGGCGCCGGCGCGCACCAGATCGAAGATATACTGCTGCTCTTCGTACATCGTGAGCGCGACGATGCCGATGTGCGGCAACTCGCGCTTGACGATGCGTGTGGCTTCCACGCCGCCCATGCGCGGCATGCTGACGTCCATCAAGATCACATCGGGAAGCAACGCCCGGGCCTTCTCAACGGCTTCCTGCCCGTCTTTGGCCTCACCGACCACTTCGATTTCTTCTTTGGTCTTGAGGATGGCCGACAATCCTTCGCGCACGACCCGATGATCGTCGGCAATCAGCACCTTAATTTTTTCCATTCCGACCGGCCTCCTTCTCCACCAACGGCACGGTGATCAGCACCCGCGTTCCCTTGCCCTTTTTCGATTCGATCACGGCCTGCCCGCCCACCAGCCGCGCGCGCTCCAGAATGCCCCGCAGCCCAAAGTGGTCCCATTTTTCTGGATCGCTCGAGACCGATTCGACGTCGAAGCCCACGCCGTTATCCGCAATCGTGGCCGTCAAGGTCTCCTTACCGATCGCGATCTGCACCGCCACCCGGTCCGCCCGGGCGTGCTTCTGCACGTTGCTGAGCGCTTCCTGCATGATGCGGAACAGAAACACCTTGGTTTTGGGGAACAGCATCGCCTCGTCGCCGGCAACCGAAAACTCCGTTTTGATATGGGACTGGCTCTCGTAGGACTTCAAATAGTTCGTCAGGGCCGGGATCAACTCCATCTTGTCGTAGTGGACCGGGCGCAGGTTCACGATCACCTGCCGCGCCTCATGAATCGCCGTCTTGAGTTCCGCCTTCGTCTGGCGCAACGTCTCCAGACCGGCGGCCAGGTCCTTGTTGAGCAGCTCCTGGCACAGATCCAGCTTGAAGTTCAGCCCGGCGAGACTCTGCACGAGGCCGTCATGGATTTCGCAGGCGATCTGCGTGCGCTCCTCCGACACCGCCGTCTCGGACTCCTTCACGTAGAGCTTATAGAGTGTCTGATACTGATTGAGCGTCCGCTCGATTTCCGAGGTGGCCCGGATGCGCGCTTCGATGAGCTCCCACATAAATTTTGCGCTGGCACCCCCGATGATCGTGACGCCCATCCGGTGGAAGTCCAGCAACACCCGCCCGATCTCCTGGCTGCCGCTCACGTCGATGACGAGATCCACCCGTTCCATTTCGAGCAATTCACGGTAATCGCGGGTGACGGGGATGTGCAGGCGTCTGGCCAGCGTGAGCCCGACAGCCTTGGGATTGATTTCCGCGATGCCGGCGATGCGGACCAGCGGATCCTGCACGAAGATCTCCATCAGTGCGGTCCCGCCCCTGCCGGCGCCGATGATAGCCACGTGCGTCACCGACGCAACGCTACGTTTCTTCACCGCTGCCGTCTTCGTGCGTTTGGTTTTGACGGTGGCCATGCGTGGGGCCTCGATATCCTACCGAGTGGCAGAACGCCGAATTCGTACTACCATACCACGATCGCACCGAAGGAGGAATCGAAGGAAAGCGGCGGGCCGGGGTTACTTCTTCTCGCGCTCGCGGGCCAGGGCCTTCAGTTCATCCATGAACTGATCGATGTCCTTGAACTCGCGATAGACGGACGCGAACCGGACGTAGGCGACCTGGTCGAGGTTGTGCAGTTCTTTCATGATCTCCTCGCCGACCGCCCGGCTCGGAATCTCGGTTTCGCCCATCTCCTGGATGCGCTTTTCGATCCGGTCCGTCACCGCTTCGATCGTGGCCACGCTGATGGGGCGCTTTTCGCAGGCTTTTTTGAGGCCGCTGTGGATCTTCGTGCGGTCGAAGGGCTCGCGCCGCCCGTCTTTCTTGACCACCATGGGCAGGCTTTCCTCGATGCGTTCATAGGTCGTGTAGCGGCGTTTACACGACAGGCACTCGCGGCGGCGGCGAATCAGTTCGCCCTCCTTCGCCATCCGCGAATCCACAACCTTATCTTCGAGATCGTCGCAGAACGGACATTTCACGGGCGACCGCCCAGGTCAGGGTTCATCGCGATGCCTTGTAGGCGTAAATGAACGGGAACTTCTTGCACAGCGCCTTGGCCTGGGCGCGCACGTCGCTCTGGACTTTGACATCCTGCGGCGCCTGCAGCACGCGGTCGATCAGCGCGACAATTTTAGCCATGTCCTTTTCCTTCATGCCCCGGGTGGACACAATCGGCGAGCCGATACGGATGCCGCTGGCCACCCCGGCGGCTTCTCGTCGTAGGGCACCGCGTTCTTGTTCACGATGATGCCGGAGACATCCAGCGCGGTTTCCGCGTCCTTGCCGGTCACGCCCCGGCTGTTCAGATTGACCAGCATCAGATGGGTGTCCGTCCCGCCGGAAACCACCTTGTAGCCCCGCTTCATCAATTCCACCGCGAGCGCCCTGGCATTCGCCAATACTTGTTGTTGATATCGCTTGAACGACGGTGAAAGCGCTTCCTTGAAGGCCACCGCCTTGGCCGCAATCACATGCATCAGCGGGCCGCCCTGCATGCCGGGGAACACGATCTTGTCCACCGCCTTGGCGTGTTCCGCCTTGCACATGATGACGCCGCCGCGCGGACCGCGGAGGGTCTTGTGCGTGGTCGTCGTCACAAAATCCGCGTAGGGCACGGGGCTCGGATGGAGCCCGGCTGCGACCAGACCGGCGATGTGCGCCATGTCCACCAATAGGTACGCACCGACGGATTTGGCGATCTGCTGAAAACGGGGAAAGTCCAGAATCCGCGCATAGGCGCTGGCGCCGACGACGAGCATCTTCGGCCGGCACTCCTCCGCGATGCGCTGCACCTCGTCATAGTTGATTTGCTCGGTCTCGCGATCCACGCCATAGAAGAACGATTGGAACAGCGTGCCGGAGAAATTCACCTTGCTGCCGTGCGTCAGGTGCCCGCCCTGGGCGAGGTTCATGCCCAGAATCACGTCGCCGGGCTTGAGCACCGCCAGGTAGGCGGCCATGTTGGCTTGCGAGCCGGCATGCGGCTGGACGTTGACGTGTTCGGCGCCGAAGAGCTGCTTGCAGCGCTCGATCGCGAGACTTTCCGCCGTATCCACGTACTGGCAGCCGCCGTAGTAGCGCTTGCCGGGATAGCCCTCGGCATATTTGTTGGTCATCAAACTGCCCTGCGCCGCGAGCACGGCAGGACTGGCGAAATTTTCCGAAGCGATCAGGAGGAGCTTTTCACGCTGGCGGACTTCTTCGGCCTTGATAGCCGCATAGATGGCCGGGTCGGACGCTTTCAATGCCTTCATGGAGGCTTCGGCATCGCTCATCGCGTCACTCGCCCTTGGCCTTCTTTTCTTTCTTTTCTTTTTTCTCGGCCTTCGCTTTCTTCTCGGGCTTGTCGTGCGCCTCATGTGCCCCATGTGACTCAGGCGCGTCAGGCGACGCCGTGTCTTCTTCCTGCAGTTTTATCACTTCGATGGAAACGGTCGCCGTCACATCGCGGTGGAGCTTGATCGGCACCGTCACGGTGCCCAGCGCCTTGATCGGCTGCGTCAGTTGGATCTTTTTGCGGTCGATCGTGACGCCCTTCGCGGCCAGCCCCTCTTCAATATCCTTGCTCGTCACCGAACCGAACAGCTTGCCGTCCTTGCCGGCCTTCATGGTGATCGTCAGCGACACGGCGGAGATTTTCCTGGCGTGCACCTCAAGTTCGATTTTTTCTTTTTTCGCCTTCTCGGCGATCACGCGCGTGGCATGCTCGAACTCCTTGATGTTCCTGGAATTGGCTTCCAGCGCCTTCTTGCGGGGCAGCAGAAAGTTGCGGGCGAAGCCGTTGGACACCTCCAGCACGTCGCCCAGGTGCCCCACGCCCTCGATATGTTCCTTCAAAATGACCTTCATGTTGCTTAACTCCTTCTGTTGGAAGGCAAAATCATACGGGCCGGATATTCAAAAGTCAATCAAGGATTGGGCGAGGAATCGGCGATTTTTTGCGGACCACCACAAGATACTGTGCTGCATGCACGCCGCATCTGGCGGGGTTTTCCAGCGAGTGACTGGACGCATGTGGAGGGCTGAGTTAGGATGCGCGCATGAAGCTTGCCGAATTGCTTCAATACTATAGCCGCCACCTCGCCGATGAAAACCGGACCGTCTCGACGCGTGGAATTGATGCGCCGATCGCGTCGCCGAACGGACGGCAGGTGTCAGCCGTCGGGACGCTGTTCCTCTACGCATTCGACCTGCCGGCGGGCGCCGCGTTGCCGGAAGACCTGCCGGTCAGCATCGTCCCCGTCGACACAGCCGGCGACATTGATCCGACGGAAGGCGTCGTCATCGGCCGCGAGGGCGAGGTGGCGCTGATTCAAACCTACGAGTCGCTCGGCCAGAACGTCGGGCCGGCCACCATCGTGCCGGACGCGGCGGGATTTTTTCAGACCGCCTCGCGGCGTCTGGCCGACATGGCCGGCCACGCCGACCGGTTCACGCTGGGGCCGGCGGAGCGCCTCATTCCCTGGCTGCACCAGGACGAATCGGCCCGCAATCACACTGCGCCGGAGTCCGCCGCCTTCACGACGTTCTGGAGCGACGATCTGAGCGCGCGTCGGAATAAACTTGTCACCCTCGCCGTCACGCTGGCCCGCAACAACAAGCGCCTGCTCGTGATCAGCCCGGATCACCGGCGCTCGGATGAGATCACCGGCCAGATCGCCCGCGCGCTGAAACATGCGCCGCTACCATATAAGAGCCTCGTCACTCGCTATGAGATGCCGGTGGAGAAAACCGTTTCGGGGATTGCGCTGGGCGAACTGGGATTCGAAGCGCAGATGCACCAATTCTATGCCAAGTCTCGCGCCGACAAGGCCACGTTGCGCCGCAAGTATGAGCGGTTCCGTGAATTGACGCCGCTCCTGGCCTACAAGGCGGAAAAGCAGCGCGACCTCAACGAAGTCCGGCTGCTCGAATGGCGGCTGGTCACCCAGACGACGGACCTGCAAAATAAGATCACGGAGAATTCAGAAACGCTGGCGTCTTATGAATCGCTGCCCTTGATGAAACGGCTGGCCATGCAGGCCGTGGGCAAAAACGCGGCGTCGCTGCCGGAATACAACCGGCTGTACGAGCAGCAGATCACCGATCTGAAAGGCGATCTGGACATTGCCCAGCGCCGCATCGCCGAGTTGACGCCGGAAGCGGCCATCCCGAAAGACTTGAAGCCGGAATACAAGGAACTCCGGGACGAAGTGAAGCGGTTGGGCGGCACCAGGAAAATCCGCGAACTGCTCGCCGCCGAGGAAGGCACCAACCGCCAGGCGTTTTTACAGAACAAGCGGCTGGTCGCCACGACGGCTGCGCGGGTCGCCGCCGATCCGCTGTTCGGCAAGGTCCGCTTCGACGTGTTGATCGCCGACGAAGCCCCGTGGATTCCCGCCGCTTACCTGCTCGCCGCCGCCGGCTTGGTGCGGGAACGAATCGTCCTCAGCGGGGATACGAAAGATATTGCCACGACCAAGCAATGGGCGGCACGAGCGACTCTCGCATCCCCGGTACGCTAGTTGACGAAGAAAGGAACTGCCATGCGGCGTTTGGCGGGACTGGTTTCGGGTGGGCTGCTGTGTTGGACGTTCATCCTTCCGGCAGAAAGTCAGGCGGAACTCTGGGTCTGCCCCCAGCCCGGAGGCGGAGACATCTACACGGATCGGCAGTTACCGGGCTGCCACAATGCGAACGATCCGACCTGGAACGCATCCCCATCTGATACGACGCCTGGTGCGGGTCCGGGCGATGCACCGACACCTGCTTCGCCACCATCCCGGCCAACCGATCCATCGCTTGCCGTCCCGGCGAAAAAAACCGTCGCCCCGGCGCCGCCACCACCCGGCTCCATCAATCGCTGGGCCGGCTTGTCCGAACAGGCCTCGAAGGCCCACGCAAAGAAAAATTTACCCGAGGCTGAACGTCTCCACGCGGACGCGCTCAAGGTGGCGGAAACGATCGGCCCCGACAGCCGCCAGCGTGCGACGACGCTGTACAGTCTGGGAACGGTGTTGCTGGACATGGATCGCCCTGCCGATGCCGAAAAGCATTTCCAAAAATCACTGACGATTTACGAGGAACTCGACGGCCAACAAGGAACGGATGTCGCCAAGGTCCTGTCCGCCTATGCCGGCCTGCTCCGCAAAGCCAATAAGCCGGACGAAGCCGCCGATCTCGAAAGCCGCGCGAAGGCGATGCGGGCAGTGGCCCGGTAATCCGGCCCCGCGATCCAGCCTTGACGGCACCGCACTCCATTAGTGATAATGCGCTGCCCTGATTGTCGAATCCTTCCCTCGATGCCGAAGTGGCGGAATTGGCAGACGCACTAGATTCAGGGTCTAGCGGGGGCAACCCCGTGCAGGTTCAAGTCCTGTCTTCGGCACCATAACGATCCCTTGGTAACCCATCCGTTTCATTCCTTAGCATAGAATCAAAACCGGTACTGGATTCCCAGCGACGTGTTGGTATCGTTGGAATCTGCTTGGGAAGGGTATACTTATGCAGTCGGCAAGTGAGATCACGGGACAAGGAGCGCGCAAGAGCGTGGAAGGACCAAGAATATTCCAGGATCGCGAGGAAGCCGGCCTTCTGCTGGCCGAACGTTTGCAGGCGTACCGCGCGGATCCCGCCACGATCGTGGTCGCGTTGCCGCGTGGAGGGGTGATCGTCGGATATGCAATCAGCCAGGCCCTCCGCGTCCCGCTGGAGGTCTTCCTCTCCCGCAAACTCGGCGCCCCGGACAATCCTGAATATGCCATCGGCGCGGTCACGGAAACCGGCTCGATTTACTGGAACCCTGAGGCCCTCCGCATAATGGGCGGGTTCTCCACGGCAAGTCCATACTTCAATGAAATGGCCCAGGCGCAGCGGGAGGAAATCAAGCGGCGACAAGGTCTGTATCGAAATGGCCGCCCGCTTCCGGACCTGAAGGATCGCACAGTGCTCCTC
>JANOEZ010000100.1:0-2405 GCA_031413335.1 Nitrospirota bacterium | reverse complement strand
TGGTCAGCAAGGGGCCTCGCGAGTGGAGAAGATAGACAAGAAAACGAGGCTAGAGTAAGGGATTTATCCGCGCCCGTCAAATTCGATACTGCGATGATAGCGCAGTCTCGGAACCGTAACCAAAACCGTGACCGGGGGGGGGTAGGCTTGTGCGGTGTCTGAGCCAGGGGGTGGCGCTGGATCAGGCCCTCCATCGATACGCTGGCAAAGGGCGGGGGGAGGCGTGGGAGCAACTGTTTATTAGAGATGGGGTCCCCCCTCGTTATTTTATTGTGACCTGCCCCTTTTAAACCGGTTCAGCGTGTGAATTAGCCAAGGTCGGTAGTGGCCGGACACTCTCCTGCGCAGTGGTCTCAAAATCGGGTGGCCACCAGTAAAGGCTAGACCCTCGCGAGCCCCGACCCCGGGTTTAGCGAACCACGAGCACCGAGCAGGAGCTGTGCTGCGCCACCTTCGTGGACACGCTGCCGAGGATGAAGCGTCCGACGGCGCCCAAGCCCTTCGCGCCCATGACGATCAGGTCCGCCTGCCTCTGTTTGGCCACCGTGATAATTTCGTCGGCAGGACGGCCCAGCCGCGGCGCCTGTGTCACCGTGAATCCAGCCTTCGTCAGTTTGTCCGCGTAGCGCTTGAAAAGCCTCTTCCCCGCTTCCTTCACCTCCGGGTATTTCAACAGCGGCATCACATGCACGAGCACGATCTCCGTGTTGCGCAACTGCCACTGCGCCAGCAAATCCTGAAGCACAAACCGGACGGTTTTCTCGGAGGCGGACGAACCGTCCACGGCGACCACGATGCGGTGGACCGGCCGTGGGGCTTCCTTCACGATCAGCACGGAGCAGGGCGCATGGAGCACGACCTGCGTGGACACGCTGCCGAGCAGAAAGCGATCCATGGCATCGAGCCCGCGGCTTCCCACCGCGATCAGATCGCCGCGCTTCGCATGCCGCAACAGCGTCGTGGCGGCGGCACCTTTCTCGCACACCGCCTTCCCGGTGAGGCGCAGGGACAACAGCATCGCCCGCGTCTCGCGCACGACCCGCTTGGACAGATCCTCGATGCGCCGCACTTCGGCCTTGAGAAACGGCTCGTTGCCGATCACTACGTGCTGGTGCATGAACGGCGCCTTCAAGTACGTCAGGTCCACCGCATGCACGGCGGTGACACGCACCGGCCTGGACACGGGCAGCCGCGCCGCCCATCCGGCAGCCCACCGGCCGTATTTCGATCCATCCACTCCGATTACGATGTTCATGAATACCACCTCGTGAAATGTGAAAAGTGAAAGGTGAAAGGTTGTGATGAAAGGACGAGCACCGCGATCATTCCTCGCTGCACTTTACTTTTCACCTTTTACCCAACTGAGTGACCTTGACCCTCGGAAGCAGCCGCTGCACGCCGGACAGATGGCACAGCTCGGTGCCCGGCTCCAAGGTCGCCGCCGTTCCCGCGGCGGTCGCGTAGCGTACGCACTCTTCCAATGTTTTTCCACCCGCATGCTTGAACACAAAGCCGGCCACCGTGGAGTCCCCGGCGCCGATCGTGCTCCGCACCTTCACCGGCGGAGGAATTGCGCGATAGCGCTCATCCTTGCTCACCAGCAACAGGCCCTGTCGTCCGCGCGATACCAGCACGATCACGATACCCTGACGGATGAGAGTTTCCGCTGCGCGAAGCAAATCCCGTTCGGTGCGTAGCGGGCGCCCGGTCAAGCGGCGCAGTTCGTTCACGTTGGGCTTGATTGCAAACGGCTTCGCCCGCAAACCCGCTTTCAGCACCGGGCCGTCGGCATCCAGAATTGCTTTCGCGCCTCGATCCTGAACCAGCCGGACGACCTGCGCGTACGCATCGGAAGACACGCCGCGCGGCAGGCTGCCGCCCAGCACCACGTAGGCGTCCCGCAAGTCCAGGGCCCGGAGATGCGCGAGAAAGCCTCGCCACTCCTCGGCCGACACGGCCGGCCCCCGCGAGTTGAAGATGGTCTGCGTGCCGCGCGCAGCACTCACGATCAGATTGCGGCGGGTCTCCTTCGCAATCGGCGTGAAATAGGTGGTCACCCCTTCGGCCTTGAGCAGCTCCACCATCACCCGGCCGTTGTGCCCGCCGATGAACCCCAGAGCCATGCTGTCGCCACCCAGATGCCGGATGGCGCGCGAGACATCGATCCCCTTGCCGCCCGCATAGAGGCATTCGGCCTGGACACGGTTGGCATCGTCCACCCGGAAGTCGTCCACTTCCAGATAATGATCGAGTGCCGGGTTGAGGGTGATGGTGTAGATCATCGCGTTCGTGCAGGTTCCAGGCGATGGGTTATGGGCGATAGACTAGAGGTAGAGATGCGATGAAACGAACAAGTACCCCGAAGGTCTGTCCTGCCTGTTGCCGATCACCCATAGCCTATTGCC
>JANOEZ010000099.1:0-1683 GCA_031413335.1 Nitrospirota bacterium | reverse complement strand
TGGACGATGCGATCGTCGTGGTCGAGAACGTCGAGCGACATATGACGCAGGGCGGGCTCTCCCCGACCGCGGCGGCCAAGCAGAGCATGACGGAGGTGACCGGACCGATCATCGCCATCGTGCTCGTGCTCTGCGCCGTGTTCGTTCCGGTCGCGTTCATCGGGGGGATCACCGGCGAGCTGTATAAGCAGTTCGCGATGACGATCGCCATCGCCGTCAGCATTTCCGGGTTCGTCGCGCTTACGCTGAGCCCCTCCCTCTGCGCGCTGGTCCTGACGCCGCAGCATGGCCCGCGTGGCGGCGTCTTCGGCCTGTTCAATCGCCTGTTCGACTGGACGCATGGCCGCTACACGGCGATCGTCGAAGGCGTCCTGAAACGGTCCCTGCTGGCGTTGACGATGTTCGCCCTCGTTGTGGCGGGCGCCGTGGGATTGTTTCAGATCATCCCGAGCAGTTTCCTGCCGGAAGAGGACCAGGGCTACTTCATCGCGATCGTCCAATTGCCCGACGGGGCGTCCAAACAGCGGACCGACGTGGTGCTCGACCGGATCGAGAAATTCTTCCTGTCGAATCACGCCATCGAATCCACGAACGTGCTCTCCGGACAGAATTTCGTGTTCGGCACGCGCGGCCCCAACGCCGCGACGATGTTCCTTCCGCTCCGTGGCTGGGACGAGCGGAAGGCGCCGCATCAGCATGTGAACGCGCTTATCGGCGCGGCCTACGGCGAGTTCGCGAAGATTCCGGAGGCCCTGATCCTGGCCTTCAACGCGCCCCCTATTGAAGGGCTTGGCGCCACCGGCGGGTTCTCATTGCAGGTACAGGATCCGAGCATCGGGGATTTCAAGGCCTTCGCCGCGGTGACGGAGGAATTCGTCGCCAGGGCGAGACAGACGCCAGGAATCGGCGCCATCGGCTCCAGTTTTCGCGTCAACGCCCCGCGGCTCTACGCCCGCGTCAACCGGGAGCGGGCCAAATCGCTGGGCGTGCCGATCTCCGAGGTCTTCGACACGTTGCAGGCCTTCTGGGGCAACTTCTACATCAACGACTTCATCAAGTTCGGCCGCGTCTACCGGGTGCAGACGGAGGCCGAACCGCAGTACCGGTCCAGGCCGGAGGACATTTCAAAGATTTTCGTGCGGGCGATCGGCGC
The DNA here is from genome assembly GCA_031413335.1 of Nitrospirota bacterium. Lineage (GTDB taxonomy): Bacteria > Nitrospirota > Nitrospiria > Nitrospirales > Nitrospiraceae > 2-02-FULL-62-14. The sequence goes on along the minus strand of JANOEZ010000099.1, from coordinate 530 downwards.
TCAGGGGCAGAAAATGATCCCGCTCGACACCATCGTGAGCACCGAATATACCAGCGGGCCGGACCCGGTGACCCACTTCAACGGCTACAATACGGCGCTGGTGCTCGGTGCGGCCGCGCCCGGCTACAGCTCCGGCCAGGCGCTGACCATCCTCGACGGCCTGGCGCGGGAGGTCCTAGAACCGAAGGGCTACGCGCTCGACTGGAGCGGGATTTCCTACCAGGAACACAAGTCGGGGGCCCAGTCCGTCTTTGTCTTCGCCTTTGGATTGCTGATGGTGTTTTTGGTCCTCGCGGCCCAGTACGAGAGTTGGGCGGTTCCGCTCGCGGTTATTCTGGCCGTCCCCTTCGGCGTCTTCGGCGCGCTGGTCGCTGTCTGGCTCGGCGGACTGGCCAACGACATCTATTTTCAGATCGGCATGGTGACTCTGATCGGCCTCTCGGCCAAGAACGCGATTTTGATTGTGGAGTTTGCCACCAGACGTTACGAGGCCGGCATGCCGCTGTTCGAAGCTGCGCTCCACGCGGCCC
>JANOEZ010000098.1:0-5916 GCA_031413335.1 Nitrospirota bacterium | reverse complement strand
GCCCGGCACGTTGGCGATGTCCTGACTCTGCTGGTGATAATAGTCGTTCTCGTAGCGCGCGATACCGCCCACCGCCGTTTTGATAGCCAACTTGTCTTTGATCGCTTCCATCGTCCGTACGATCCGGGGATCGTCCGCGGCAAACATGCCGAAATACCAGAGTCCGTACATCGAGGAGTCAATCGTCCGATCGTGCTCCCAGCTCTTGTCCTCTTTGCGGTTGGCCATGCGTACAAACCGCTTCAGTTCAGGTTGATAGAGGACGGACTCTGCGCCGGCCTTCATCTGGTCGGCGGCCTTGAAATACCGCTCCGCCGCGTCCGTCTCGCCGAACGCCTTCGCAAAATTCGCCGCCGCCGTTAAACCGGCCCAGACCGCCGAGACGGTGAAGGCCAGCACGCCACGCCGTTCCTCCCAGAGATCGTAGGAGGTTTTGGGAAGTCCGGTATCCGCGTGACGATAGGCGACAAGGAAATCTGCGGCGCGGACGATCAGGGAACGGTACAGCGGCTTGATGTATTCGACATCCTTCCACTTCTCGAAGTGATGCCAGAGCGCCCAGAGCACGAGCGCCGTTTCGTCCTCCTGGATCGGTAAATCTTTTTGTCCTTCCCGTATCCAGGGATGCCAGCTCGATGCCAGCGTGCCGTCCGGATTGTACTTGTGGAGCAGATAGCCTTCCTTGCTCAGCACATTGCGGCAGAACTGGTAAAACGCCCGGGTCATTCCGAGATATCCGGACCGGTCCAGCGCATAGGCCACCAGGGAGCCGTCACGCGGCCACATATAGGAATAGGTATCGCGGACGGCCGAGGCGATATCGGAATCATTCGCCGCGATGATCGCCCCGTCATTGTCCACCTGTGTTCGGATCACCAGCAGGCTCAATTGGTAGAGCCGGACAATGTCCCTGGGCAGATCGGCAAAATCCGGGCGATGGGATGCCAGCCAGAGTTTCCAGTAGGCCTCTGTCCGGTCCAGAAAACTCCAGGGCCCCCGGTGCCGCACGGAACGATTGATCCGAGTCACCTCTTCAAAGTTGGTCCCGACGGCAATCCAATAGTACGCGGCGTTCGTGTCGCCTGGTTTGATGCGCAGGTGAGCCGCCACCGTCGAGTCCACCGACCCCTGCGCGATGGCATTCCCGGAGAGAGACCCATCCTCGGCATCCTTCCAGGTGCCCTGCAGATTGTTCACGCCTTTGTGGCCGCAGGCCCACTGCTGGACGCCGATGTGCCAGCCCTCGACGGTATCCTTGGCATCCGACGCCTGCTTACCCGGCGTGGCAGTATTGACGAGAAACCAGCGCATGCCCTTGTAATGATAGACGCCTCGGCGCTCCGGTTCGTAGTAGGCGGTATCGCCGACTTCGTGCGAGGAAATATTCAAGTCCAGATGGAAGAACAGACGGACATCAAGCTCGTGCTTGGCCGTGCTCGTCACGCTGACGCGGCGCACGTAGAGATTTTCATGGAAATCGACCGCGTCGTGGCAGACGATCTTCACCGGCAGGTCCTTGTGGACGAGTTCGACTTCCGTGACCATCGTCTCGCCGGCATATTTCAACTGGCGCGACCAGCCGGCATCGTCGATCCATTTGAATTGGCCGTCGACCCAGACGCCGAACCGGTTCACCAAGCCCTTGGTGTGGTTCTCAAGTCCGACATGCGGCCAATAGAGATCGCGCAACTGGTAGGTCTGATCGAAGGTGACGAGGAGTGAACCGTTGCCTAGAGGAAGATCACGCGGCATGGGATGGCCCTACCTTATGGCCTGCCATATTGAACGACAGGTCCGGAGTATACCCCACTACGGATTTCTCAGACAGAAAAACAATAACTTGAGCCTACGCCGTCGCGCGCTTATGTTCCGTCACGACGCGAATGGACTCACGGACGATCACGACCATGCGGGTCAACTCCCGTATCGTGATGGACAGCGGCGGCATCAGGACGATCACGTTACCCAAGGGGCGGAGAAACAGCCCGCGCCGGCGCGCCTCCATTGCCACGAGGTGCCCGATCCGCTGCTCAAGCGGGTAGGGAAATTTGGTCGTGCGATCCTGAACTAATTCGATGCCCACCATGAAGCCCTGCTGCCGGATGTCGCCGACATGGGACAGTGCCCCGAGTGGCCGCAACAGGCCGGTCAGCGCCTTGATCTTCGGCTGCAACTGCGCCAGCGTCCGTTCCTTGCGAAACACCGCCAGGTTCGCCAGGGCCACCGCGCAGCCCAACGGATTGCCGGTATAGCTATGCCCGTGGAAAAACGTTTTCCATTCATCATAGCGTCCCAGAAACGCCCGGTAAATTTTTTCGGTCGCCAGGGTGGCCGCCAGCGGCATGTAGCCGCCGGTCAGCCCTTTGCTGACCGCCATCAGATCGGGCGTCACGTCTTCGTGCTCGCAGGCAAACATCCGTCCGGTGCGTCCAAACCCCGTCGCCACTTCGTCAGCAATGAGCAGCACCTTGTATTTCGTGCACAACCGGCGGAGCCGCGTCACATAACCCAGCGGCGCGGTGATCATGCCGGCCGCCGCCTGGACCAGCGGTTCGATGACCAGTCCGGCAATGTCGCGATGGCGTTGTTTGAGCGCGCGCTCGATCGGATCAAGGCAGGCCATCTTGCACGAAGGATAGGTCAGCTTGAGCGGGCAGCGATAGCAATAGGGCGGCTCCGCCGAGATCGTCCGAACGAGAAGGGGACGGAAACGCCGATGGAACAGATCGATCCCGCCCACGCTCATGGCGCCGGCGGTATCGCCGTGATAACTGAGCTGGAGATGGAGAAACGTCCGCTTGGGTCCGGCATCGGGAACGCATTGCCGCCAGTACTGCACCGCCATCTTGAGCGCGACTTCCATCGCCGTCGATCCGTCGTCGGAGTAGAACACGCGCGTGAGTCCGCGCGGGGCGATGCGGACCAGTTCGCGAGCCAGTTCGATCGCCGGAGGGTGCGAGAGCCCGAGGAGCGTGCTGTGCGCCATTTTTGCCGACTGCTCGCGCACCGCGCGGTCGAGGACAGGATGGCGGTGTCCATGGACGGTCAGCCAGATGGACGACACGCCGTCGAGATACTTCTTCCCGTGTGTGTCGTAAAGATAGGCGCCTTTGGCGCGCGTGATGATGAGCGGCTCCTCTTGCTCCCACTCGCGCATCTGCGTGAAGGGGTGCCAGAGAAACTTTCGATCCCACTCGGCCAGTTGTCGGTATCGCCGCTGTGATGCCATGCCTATCCTTCGCACATTGCGGTGAACAGATGCGGGCCAGCGGATTATATGTGTCAGACCGCGCTTTGACAACCGGAAGCCCAACGCCTATAATGATCCAATTCGCTAGCAGGAACAACGACTTGCAAACCCACACTAGGAACTTCTCCATCATCGCCCATATCGATCACGGGAAATCCACCCTCGCTGATCGACTCTTGGAAGCCACCGGGGCCGTGACGTCACGCGAGGCCCGTGCCCAGATCCTGGACGCGATGGATCTCGAGCGCGAGCGGGGCATCACCATTAAAGCCCACGCCGTGGCCCTTCAGTATCAGGCGGCAGACAAGAATAAATATGCGCTGCATATCATCGATACGCCTGGCCATGTGGACTTCACCTATGAAGTGTCCCGCAGCCTCGCCGCCTGTGAAGGCGCCTTGCTGCTGGTCGATGCCAGCCAGGGTGTCGAAGCGCAAACGATCGCCAACGCCCACCTCGCCATGGCAAACCACCTCGTAATCATTCCAGTCATCAATAAGATCGATCTGCCCGGAGCCGACATCGAGGGCGTGAAGCAGCAAATCCAGGACGTCCTGGGGCTGGATGCGAAAGATGCGCTCCTGATCAGCGCCAAGGAGGGACGGGGAGTCCCTGAGGTGCTGGAAGCCATCGTCGCCCGCATTCCCCCTCCGTCCGGCGATCCCGACAAACCGCTGAAGGCGCTCGTGTTCGACTCGTGGTTCGACAATTATCAGGGCGTCATCGTGCTGATCCGTGTGATCGACGGACAGATCGAGCCTGGCATGAAAATCAAAGCCATGTCGAACAACCGGCTATTCGAAGTCATGGAGGTCGGGCAGTTCACGCCGAAGCGGACCAAGACAAACCGGCTCGGGACCGGCGATGCCGGCTACGTGTGCGCCGGCATGCGGGAAGTGGCGGATACGAAAATCGGCGACACGCTCACCGACGCCTCGCGGCCGACCGACGCGCCGTGCCCCGGGTACAAGGAAGTCCGTCCGATGGTCTTCTGTGGCCTCTACACGACGGACACGGCCCGCTTTGAAGACCTGCGTGACGCCCTGCAGAAACTGCGCCTGAACGACTCGTCGTTCGTCTATGAGCCGGAATCCTCGCTCGCCCTCGGATTCGGATTCCGGTGCGGGTTTCTCGGCCTGCTGCACATGGAAATCATTCAGGAGCGATTGGAGCGCGAATATAATCTGACCCTGATCACCACGGCGCCGACCGTCGTCTACCAGATACTCACGACAGCGGGAGATATCCTGACCATCGACAACCCGGCCAAGCTGCCGTCGCCGTCATCCATCGAAAGCTTCGAAGAACCGTTCATCCGGGCCACCATCATCGCGCCGGAGCGGTATGTCGGGAACATTCTGAAATTGTGCCAGGAACGCCGCGGCGTCCAGCAGGGCATGCAGTACCTGGACCCAACGCGGGTGATGCTCACCTATGAATTGCCGCTCAACGAAATCATCCTTGATTTTTACGACCGGCTGAAATCCAAAACACAGGGGTACGCCTCGTTCGATTACGAAGTGCTCGGTTATCGGACCGGCGACATGGTCAGAATCGACATGCTGCTCAACGGCGAGACGGTCGATGCGCTCTCCTTCGTCACGCACAAGAACAATGCCCAGACGCGGGGACGGCAGATGACGGAAAAAATGAAGGAGCTGATCCCCAAGCAGATGTTCGAAATCGCCATCCAGGCGGCCATCGGCGGCAAAATCATCGCCCGCGAAACGATCGGCGCGATCAAAAAGAATGTGACGGCCAAGTGCTATGGCGGCGATATCTCCCGCAAGCGCAAACTATGGGAGAAGCAGAAAGAGGGCAAGAAACGGATGAAACAGGTGGGGAAGGTGGAAGTGCCTCAGGAAGCCTTCCTGGCACTCTTGAAGGTGACCGACGAATGATGCTCGAACCGGACCCGTCCAGCCTGCCGACACCAATCGAGGACTCTTCCGGGCCACCGATGGAGTCGGCTGCGCCCGACCAGCCGCGTGATCAGACGGCCGGCTCCGACACGACCAGTTCACGCCGCAAGCCGCTCTGGCGCGAATACACGGAAGCCATCATCGTCGCCATGCTGCTGGCCTTCGCCATCCGCGTCTTTATCGTGCAAGCATTCAAAATTCCTTCCGGCTCCATGATCCCGACGCTGCTGATCGGCGATCATATCCTCGTCAGCAAGCTGTCCTACGGCATTCAATGGCCTGGCGATTGCCGCTACAAAATGACGCTTCCACCCATGACATGCTATACCACCCAAAACCTGGCCACCTTCGGACCGCCGCAACGAGACGACGTGATCGTGTTCCGGTATCCGGAAGATGAAGAAAAAGATTTCATCAAGCGCATCGTGGGTATTCCTGGAGACGTCGTGCAAATCCACAACAAGACAGTCCACATCAACGGCGCCGTGATACCGGACCAGGTCCACACCCAACGCGTCGATCCCGGCATCATTGACGGAGCGATCAATCCCCGGGACAACTATGGTCCGGTGACCGTGCCGGACCATTCCTACTTCGTGATGGGCGACAACCGGGATCAAAGTCTGGACAGTCAGGGGGAAGTGCGCAGGTTTGTAACCGCCCCGGGTAAAACCTGCGTCTGGCAGATCGACATGGCCGACGGCTTTAAGGCCAAGAGGCGCTCGCTGGATCTCAGCCAGCGTC
>JANOEZ010000097.1:0-2552 GCA_031413335.1 Nitrospirota bacterium | reverse complement strand
ATCCTGGTCTTCCTGCTGCGCGATCCGAAGAATCCCGGCCGGCTCTTCGACGATCTCACGACGTATTTCGTGGTCGTCGAATGGTTCGCGCTGTTGTTTGCCGTGGGTGCGGTGTTGGTGCTGCGGGTGCGGCAGCCGGAGACGCCCCGGCCCTTCCGCACGCCGCTGTATCCCTGGACGCCGCTCGTGTGCGGTCCTTGACCCGGTTGAGATAGGCACGGGTGTTCTCCGGGGTTTTCTGGGTCAGGAGGGTGAAGACCTGGGTGGAGGTCAGGTCCTGGATGCGGGCCTGCTTCAGGATCTGATCGCGGGTCCTGTCCATGCCCCAGGTGTAGGCGCAGGCGACCAGGAAGTTTTTCTTGTCACCTTCCTCCATATTGGGAACGAGCTGCCGGCGTAGCAGATGCAGATAGGCGGCGCCGAGTTCGACGTTGTGCGCCGGGTCCTGGAGATAGCCGTCGTCGAGGACGATGTCGTTCTTGTAGAGATAGTTGTAGGCATCGCGGGCCGGTCCGCGAGGGATCAACAGCATGAGACCGTAGGAGGGCGTCGGGGTTTGTGCGAGCGGGTTGAAGTAGGATTCCGTGTGGATGATGGCAAACAGCAGGCGTGGATCGATCCCGTGGCGTTTGGCATGGGCGGAGACATCGTCCTGGTACAGCTGGGCGCGCTGCTGGAGGTGGTTTGGCGCGAGCGGCACCCGTGCCGTCACCTGGGCGCGGGTGACCCCGTCCTGCGCCTGCATCGGCTTGTCTTCCACGACGGCGTTGGGAATGACCTCCGACTCCACGAATGACTTCGCGGCCTGCGGCGCGACGGGCGCCCCCGATTTGGCCACCACCTGATTGGCCAGCACGGGGCGGCCGGATTTGGCCTCCTTGGAAAAGACCTGCTCGAATTGCTGGATGATTTTTGCCCAGGCTGCCGGCATCGCCGCGCGCGCGATCATGACGCTGGCCGGGTCTGTCGCTGAGGTTGCCGCCAGTGCAGGGGCTCCAGCGGAGGCGGCTTGGGCCTGGATGTCTTTCATGGCCAACAAAATTGCGGCCGGGTCGGCTTGTGAGGAACCGGTTTCGCCGATCGGGACCAGGACGGTGATCGCAATGACGCCCTGTTCGAAATCCACGGTGCTGCGCGCCTCATAGGAAGGCGAATAGTCCACCCACTCCTTCTCATTGGATTGCCGGGCACGATCCCATTTTTTCTCGGCTTCCCGTTTCACCTGTTGCCATCGGTCGGCGATGGCCTGTTCGCGTTGCTTCCATTGCATTTCCATGGCGGCTCGTTGCGCCTGGTATTGCTGCTGGACATTGAGCAGGGCGGTCTCGCCGGTTTCCTTCCGCTGCTGGAAGCGCTTGTTGATTTCCTCCATCGGGTCTCCGGCGAGAGTCGCCGGCGGCAGGCCGATCACGAAGCCGGTCAGCCCCAGCCAGGCATGACGGCGGCGACAGTCTGTCGGGATACCTGCATAGGGTGTCTCCTCTGTCCGTCCAACTGCACGGTTCGTGTTCGTTATCAGGCTGGAAAAAACTGACGGTCCGAAGTCTAGGCCCGTTCCCGCACCTTGTCAAATTGCCGGTGCAGACAGCATGCGTTGCATTCACGTGACGTTTCTCCTAGAATCACAAGAGATTTTCTGCTCCCTAGTTCACGTCGATAACAAGCGCGCGATGAGGTTTCAGCGTGATCGGATGGCTCGGTCAACGAACGATCGACGGATACCTGTATCTGACCGACCTCTCCGCCCACGTGTATGTGACGCTGCGCGAGTTGATCTCGCCGGGCCGGCAGGGACGCTGGGCGGCGCTCCGCGTGACGCTTCGCCAGATGCTCTTTACGGGCGTCGATGCCCTGCCGGTGATCAGCGCGATCGCACTGATGTTGGGGCTGATCGTGATCACGCAGGCCGGGACCCAGTTGCCCAAGGTCGGCGGCGAAGGGTTGATCGGCAGCATTATCGTGGTGGTGATCATCCGGGAACTGGGCCCGCTGCTGACGGCGTTTATCATCATCGGGCGATCCGGCACGGCGATTACCACGGAACTGGGGAATATGCGCGTGGCCCAGGAGATCACCGCGCTGGAATTGATCGGGATTCGCGTGTCCCGGTATATCGTCCTGCCTCGCGTTGTGGCCGTGGTGCTGTCGATGGTGTGCCTGATGTTCTACTTTGACGCCGTCGCCGTGCTCGGGGGATTCATTATCGCCAGGATCAAGCTGACCATCCCGTTCCATGTGTTCGCCCAGGCGGTCGCGCAGTCCCTCTCGCTGGTGGACGTGCTGGTGACGGCGGCCAAGGGGATGTTGTTTGGAACCGCCGTCGCGGTGATTTGCTGTCACCACGGCCTGTCGGTGCGATCGTCCTACACGGAAGTGCCGCAGCAGACGACGACCGCGATGATCAACTCCGTGACGATCTGCCTGGTGCTGGATATTCTTGTGACCGTTACGGCCTACTTCTAATGAAATTTGCGATCGAGCTGACCAACGTGCAGGCGGGAATGGACGGCGAGGAGTGGCACGTGGACTTCACGCTCGCCGTCACGCCCGGC
>JANOEZ010000096.1:0-11116 GCA_031413335.1 Nitrospirota bacterium | reverse complement strand
CCTCACGCAAGTTTTGCACGGTGCGAATAAGATGCGAAACACACCCGTGCTCTCCGGGGCGGCGGGTCTATGGCGGGCAGAGTACGCACATTCCGCTGAAGATCAATACGGCTGGCGTGATTCCGCCCATTTTCGCATCGTCGATCATTGCATTCCCGGCGACCATCGCGGGGTTTATCCAGTATCCGTGGGTGAAGTCGATTGGAGAGCAGCTGGCACCAGGGTCCATCTTGTACACCCTGCTGTACGTAGGACTGATCGTCTTTTTTTGCTTTTTCTATACAGCGGTGGTGCTGAATCCGGTGGACATGGCGGAGAACATGAAGAAGTACGGGGGATTCATCCCGGGGATTCGCCCGGGGCAGCGTACCTCCGATTACGTCTATAACGTGCTCACCCGGGTCACATTCGTCGGCGCGGTCTATCTGGCGGTCGTGTGCGTGATCCCGGAGTTTTTAATTTATAAGCTCAACGTGCCGTTCTATTTCGGCGGGACGTCATTGTTGATCGTGATCGGCGTCGGATTGGACACGGCGCAGCAGATCGAGTCGCATATGCTGATGCGCAATTACGAGGGGTTTCTGGAAACCGGGTCCTTGAAGGGGCGGAGCGGCTGAGGTTTCTGGATGCGGCTGATTTTCCTAGGCGCGCCGGGAGTGGGCAAGGGAACGCAGGCGGACTTGATTGCCGCAAAGTTCGGACGGCCAAAAATTTCGACGGGGGATATTCTTCGGGAAGCGGTTCGCAATAAGACGCCGATGGGCATGCAGGCGAAGGTCTGCATGGACCAGGGGCAACTGGTTCCGGACTCGGTGGTCGTCGGGATTGTGAAGGAGAAGCTGGCTGAGCCGACCTGTGGAAAGGGTTTTTTGCTGGACGGGTTCCCCCGAACCGTTCCGCAGGCGGAGGATCTGGGGGCGATGCTGAAGGCCAGAGGGCTGCGGCTCGACCGGGTGATCAATGTGTCGGTGCCTCGGGAGGGCATTGTGGGGCGCCTCACGGGGCGTCGGAGCTGTCCCAAGTGCCAGGCGGTGTTCCATGTCGAGTTTACGCCGCCGAAGCGAGCCGGAGTCTGCGATCGCTGCGGGAGCGAGTTGATGCAGCGCAGCGATGACAGGCGCGAGACGGTTGAGAATCGGTTGGTGGTCTATGAGCAGCAAACGGCGCCGCTGATTGCCTATTACCGGCAGCGTGGGCTGCTCTCGGATATCGATGGCGCAGGGACAGTTGAGCAGGTGCAGCAGCGGGTGGTGGAACTTTTGGCGGCCAATGGCTTGACATGATTATTCTCAAGACGCCAGAGGAAATCGAAATCATGGCCAGGGCATCGAAGCTGGTGGCCGAGACGCTTCAGTTTTTAAAGCCGCATGTGCGGCCAGGGATGGCCACTGACGAGCTGGATCGTCTGGCGGAGGAATTTATCCGATCGCGGGGCGGCACGCCGGCGTTTAAGGGATACCGGAGCTATCCGAAGACCTTGTGTATCTCGGTGAACGATCAGGTCGTTCATGGGATTCCGTCGAAGCGGATACTGAAGGAAGGCGATATCGTCGGGTTGGACCTGGGCGCGATTGTGGAGGGATTCTACGGTGATTCGGCCATGACGCTTCCGGTCGGCGCGATCGCCCCCAAAGCGGCCGAGTTACTGCGTGTGACCGAAGCCGCGTTGTATGCCGGGATCGAGCAGGCGGTAGTCGGCAACCGGTTATCCGATATTTCACATGCAGTACAGGCGCGGGCGGAGTCGGCGGGCTTTTCGGTCGTGACAGATTTTGTGGGGCATGGGATTGGACGCCAGCTGCACGAGGAACCGCAGGTGCCAAATTACGGAAAGCCGGGGCAGGGGCCGCGGTTGCAGGCGGGGATGGTGCTGGCGATCGAGCCGATGGTGAACATGGGAAAGAGCGATGTACGGGTGCTGGAGGACCAGTGGACCGCCGTCACGAAGGATGGCAGCCTGTCGGCGCATTTTGAGCATACGATTGCGATTCAGCCGAGCGGCCCCCCGCGTATCTTGAGTAAGCTCTAGGAGACGAACGGCGACGGATGTCGAAAGAAGACGTCATTGAAGCGCAGGGGAGCGTGACGGAGACGCTGCCGAATGCGATGTTTCGGGTGAAATTGGATAACGGGCATATCATACTGGCGCATATTTCGGGCAAGATGCGAATGCATTTCATCCGGATCCTGCCCGGCGACAAGGTGACGGTGGAGCTGTCGCCGTACGATCTGACACGGGGCCGCATCACCTATCGGTTTAAATAAGGAACGTTATGAAAGTGAAATCGTCGGTCAAGCCGATTTGTTCAAAGTGCCGGGTGGTTCGCCGCCGGGGCGTCGTGCGGGTGCTCTGCGAAAACCCCCGTCACAAACAACGGCAGGGCTGAGTCGTTACAGCGGGTTGGTGAGGAGGACGTATGGCTCGTATTTCTGGAATCGATCTGCCGCGTGAGAAGCGGGCAGACATCGGGTTGACTTATATCTTTGGGATCGGGCGTGCGACGGCTCTGCAGATTTTGAAAAAGGCCGGCGTGGACGGCACGGTCCGCGTGAAGGACTTGACCGAAGATCAGATCGTGAAATTGCGCGAGGTGATCGACCGGGACCATGAGGTTGAAGGCGATCTTCGACGGGACGTCTCGATGAACATCAAGCGGCTGGTCGATATCGGGACCTATCGCGGCTTGCGGCATCGCAAGGGACTCCCGGTCCGCGGGCAGCGGACGCGCACCAACGCGAGGACTCGAAAGGGACGGCAGAAATCCGCAGGTGCGATACGGAAGCCGGTAGCGGCGCCCTCAAAAGCATCCTAATCAACCGAGCAGTCAGGAGCGTGTGACTTATGAGCGTGAAGAAGGGTAAGAAGAAAGAGCGGAAAATTGTCCAGAGCGGGATCGCGCATGTCCAGGCGTCGTTCAATAATACGATCGTGACCATCACCGATATGGGCGGCAATGCGATCGTGTGGGCCAGTTCAGGCAACCAGGGGTTCAAGGGATCCCGGAAAAGTACGCCGTTCGCCGCGCAACGGGCCGGAGAGATGGCCGCGCGGAAAGCGATGGAGCATGGCATGCGGCAGATCGATGTGTATGTCAACGGACCGGGGTCCGGACGGGAATCAGCCATCCGTTCGCTGCAGGCAGCGGGGCTGCGGATCAATCTGATCCGCGATGTGACGCCGATTCCCCATAACGGTTGCCGGCCGCCCAAACGGAGGAGAGTCTAATGGCAAAATATCGAGGTCCCGTCTGTCGGCTGTGCCGCCGGGAGGGCGTGAAGCTGTTCCTGAAGGGTTCGCGATGCATGACGGAAAAATGCGCGATCGAACGGCGCAGTTATCCGCCTGGGCAGCACGGACAGGGACGCCAGCGCGTGTCGGAGTACAGCGCCCAGTTGAGGGAGAAGCAGAAACTGAGGCGGATCTATGGACTGCAGGAACGGCAGTTCCGCGGCATGTTCGGAAAGGCGGAACGGCACGAGGGCATTACAGGCGAGCATTTGCTCAAATTGTTGGAATGCCGGCTGGACAATGTGGTCTACCGGCTGGGCTTTGCCTGCTCCAGACGGGAGGCGAGGCAGTTGGTGAATCACGGGCACTTCATCGTGAACGGACGGAAGACGGATGTGCCAGCCTATCACGTGAAGGTTGGGGACGTGATTGAAGTGCGGCAGCGAAGCCGGGCCGTGGGCGCCATCGTGGCCTCGCTGGATGCGGTTGAGTCGCGCGGGATTCCCGCCTGGATGGAATTGAACCGAGAGGCCTTCAAGGGGACGGTGAAAGCGGTGCCTACCAAGGATGAAATTGCGTTGCCGGTCAACGAGCAGATGGTGGTGGAGCTCTACTCGCGATAATGAATGGCCACATCGTGGCCATGTCGGCAGGATGGACTAAGGCGAAGAGGAACCCATGATTAAAACGATGAAAGACTTTCAGATCCCGATGCGGGTGGAGACCGAAAAGGAAATCCCCGCCGAAAACTATGCACGGTTCATGACCGAGGCGTTCGAGCGCGGATTCGGCACGACGGTGGGGAATTCCCTGCGGCGCGTACTGCTCTCCTCGCTGACCGGCGCGGCCGTCACGACGGTCAAAATCGAAGGGGTCTTGCATGAGTTTTCGACTGTCCCCGGTGTGACGGAAGACGTCACGAACATTGTCCTGAATGTGAAGAGCCTCCGTCTCAAGCTGCATACCGACAAGCCCAAGACGATCCGGTTACGGAAAAAGGGACCGGGGGAGGCCAAGGCATCCGACATTCAGCACGATGCGGATGTGACCGTGTTGAACAAGGACTTGCACATTGCCACGTTGGACAAGGAAGCCACGCTGGACATGGAAATGGTCGTCAAGCCCGGGCGCGGGTATGTCCCCGCTGAGCGGAACAAGGAAGAGGGGCTTCCGATTGGGGTGATTCCCGTGGATTCGATTTTTACACCCGTTACACGCGCGAATTTCCATGTGGAGAACGCGCGCGTGGGCCGGGTCACGGATTACGACAAGCTGATGTTGGAGGTCTGGACGGACGGCAGTATCACGCCGAGGGATGCGGTCTCGTCGGCGGCGCTCATTTTGCGCGACCATCTTGATATTTTCATTCATCCGGACCAGTTGGGTGAGACGAAGCCTGAAGCCCGTCGGGAAGAGGAGCGTCGGGAGATTAATAAAAATCTCTTCCGAAGCGTCAACGAACTCGAACTGTCGGTGCGGGCGGCCAATTGTCTCAAGAATGCGAATATCAAGACCATCGCCGATCTGGTGCAGAAAACGGAGATGGAGATGCTGAAGACGAAGAACTTTGGCAAGAAGTCGCTGAACGAGATCAAGGAAATTCTGACCGAGATGGGGTTGGGACTCGGCATGAAACTGGATGCGCTTCCGTCTTCCGACGGCGGCGCCAAACGCGACGCGTAACGGAGAGGATACCTGTGCGCCACGCAAAAAAAGGCAGACAGCTCAGCCGCGACACCAAACACCGGTGGGCGTTGTTTCGGAATCTCGTCACGTCCCTGCTGGACTGCGAACGGATCGAAACGACGGAACAAAAAGCCAAGGAGATCCGCGGATACGCGGATCGTATGATTACCCTTGGAAAGCGGGGCGATCTGGACGCCCGCCGGCAGGCGTTGAGCTTTATTCGTAGCAAGACGGTTGTTTCGAAGCTGTTCAGCGACGTGGCCGGCCGGTTTCGCGATCGCAACGGCGGGTACACGCGCATGATCAAGACGCGCAGACGGGTCGGCGACCAGGCTTGGATGGTGGCCATTGAATTGGTCGCAAAGGGCGGGGAGACAACCACGAAGCAGTCCGGCCAGCCTGCAAGCGGGAAAACGGATTCAACCACACCAAAGCCTTAACCGCGCGACGGATCTGTCGCGCGGTTCCTCATGTGCCATGCCCGTGCGCTCATTGAAGTTTTTCTTCTGACGAACGCCGTCACCTGCTTCCCTCGGATTGTCGGTTGCTGGACGGATGCGAGGGCGGTCCCTCCGTGCGGTTTACATGCCTGCAGGCCTATGCTACTATCGTGCCAGTAGCCCTTGTCATTCTAAGCATTTGATTTGGGGCTCTTATGTGGGGTCATTATATACGAGGCGCTCTCCTCGTCCTCAGTGGAATCCTGGCGATCTTCCTTGTTTACCTTCTTGCCAGCCAAGTTGAATCAGAGCAGGCACCGGCGGGGTCGGTTCCCAGCCAGCTTGAGCATGCCGATGCTGGTATCGAACATTTTACCTTCACCCAATCCCGGTCCGGAACGGTCCAGTGGCAGGTTCTGGCGCAGCGCGCGCATCTGTTTGAATCCGAGAACCGTGCCGCGCTGGAAAATGTGCGGGTGACATTGTATGGCCCGACAGGTCGTGAACTGCAGCTGGAAGGCGATGAGGGGACCATTGACACCGCCAAGAAGAACTTCGTCCTGGCAAAGCGAACGGGCACCATCGCCGTTCGGCTGGAGAATGGGTATACGATCTTTACCAATCATCTCGCCTGGACGGATGCGCGCCGGGAAGTCACCACAAGCGATGCGGTGACGATTACCGGTAATGGTTTGGAAGTGACGGGGCGGGGTCTTGTCGGGAAACTCGATGTCGAAGAATTTCAAATTTTGGAAGATGTGCATGTGGCGATTGTGCAGTAGCGCAGGGGTAGCGGTGTGGCTGCTTCTTGCCATGGCGCATGCAGCGGACACGGTCGTGCCTGTTGCCGGAGGGCCGTCTGCAAACGGCCGCACCGACATCACGGCTCAGAAGATCACCATGCGTAACCAGGAAAACAAGGCGATTTTTGAAGGCAATGTCATCCTGAAAAAGGGCGTGCTGGTCGTCCATTCAGATGTGATGGTGGTGTTTTTGAAGCCCAACGATGCCAAGTCCGGCGAGACGACATCGAAGGCGCCCCGGAAGGGATCGGAAGAACTTCCGACGATCTCCAACCGCACCATAAGCAGTATTGAAGCGACCGGGCAGGTAAAGATTGAAAAAGCCGACGGTCGGGCCACCAGCCGCAAGGCAGTCTATAACGAAGACAAACGAATCATCACCCTGACCGGTGACCCGGTGGCCTGGCAACACGGTACCTGCGTATCCGGGAAAAAAATTATCATGTACTTGGATGATGACCGGACCATTGTCGAGGGGGAATCGCGTGTCATGATTGCGCCGGAAACGGGAGGGCAGACGCCTGCCGTGTGCGCGAAGTAACTGCAGGACGTAACGGTATGGATGCTGGCATGACATTGAACGGACGACGTTTCCAAGCCGTTGGATTGACCAAAAGCTTTAAAGGCCGGACGGTCGTCAAGAACGTCAATGTGGAGGTGCGTGCGGGCGAAATCGTCGGACTGCTGGGGCCCAACGGGGCCGGCAAGACGACAATCTTCGATATGATGGTCGGCCTGTGCCAGCCGGATGCCGGAGCAATCCTTCTGGACGGCGAGACGATTACGGACCTTCCTATGTACAAGCGGGCTCGGCATGGCATCGGTTATCTGCCACAGGAATCATCCGTGTTCCGCCGGCTTTCGGTTGAGGAGAACATTCTGGCAATTCTGGAAATGATGCCGCTGTCTCAACAGGAGCGGTCCAGTCGCGCAGAGCTGCTGCTCAAGGAACTGGACCTGACGCACCTCCGTGCCAGCAAGGCCTATGCGCTGTCTGGAGGGGAACGCCGGCGTCTGGAAATCACCCGTGCGTTGGTCATGCAGCCGAAGTTCTTATTGCTCGACGAACCGTTCGCGGGCATTGATCCCATCGCTGTTGCCGATATTCAGCAGATCATCGTCCGGTTGAAGGACAAACAGATTGGCATTCTGATCACGGATCATAACGTACAGGAAACCCTGTCGATTACCAATCGTGCCTACATCATTAATGAGGGCAGCATTTTGGAGTCCGGCTCGCCCGATGTCATCGTCAATAGCGCGACTGCGCGCGCCATTTATCTCGGAGAGCGATTCAAGCTGTGACGGCACGGCTGGGGAGTAAGGCGGGCACTGTATGAAACTTCGGCTTGATCTCCGTCTCAGCCAAAGACTCATCATGACGCCGCAGTTGCAGCAGGCGATCAAGCTGCTGCAACTGTCCCGTCTGGAACTGCAGCAGACACTGTCACAGCATCTGATGGAGAATCCATTATTGGAAGAAGTGCAAACTGATGCGGATGCCGAGGAACCGGAGGAGGCGTCGGCTGAAGAGTGGGAGCAAGGGCAGCAAAGCAAGGGAACCTCAGAAGAGCAGGAGGCTCCTGACAGCGGCAAATCCGAGGATACGGAAAAACCAGATGAAATTTCACAGGGGAGTTGGGATGACTATTTCGACGGCGATCGCGCTGCCGGTGGGCGGCAGTCTTCCACCTCAAACCAGGATGAACGGCCGTCCTATGAGCAGACGCTGGCCAAGCCGACGTCGCTCGAAGAGCATCTCTTGTGGCAGTTGGCGCTCACGGAGATGTCCCCTGTCGAAAAACCAATTGCCCGAGCCATCATCGGCAATATCGACGATGACGGGTACTTGCGCATGTCGGTCGAGGATCTTGCGGCCGATGTGAAGGAGCCGGTTGAAACAGTGAAATCGGTTTTACGACAGGTGCAGTCGTTCGATCCGGCCGGCGTCGGCGCGCAGGATCTTCCTGAATGCCTCTTAATCCAACTAGGATTTCTTGATCGTACGGCGATAGGACCGTCGAGTAAGCGATCCGGTTCGCTCAAGGGTTCGCTCGTCGAGTCCATTGTGCGGTTCCATCTGAAGGACCTGGAAAAGAAGCAGTACGCGCGCATGGCGAAAGTGCTGGATACAACCGTGGACGCGGTGATTGAGGCGATGCACGTGATCGAGGGGCTGGAGCCGAAGCCGGGGCGTCCGTATTTCTCCGCAAACAATTTTGCCATCGTGCCGGATGTGTTTGTCGTCAAGAACGAGGGGGAATGGACCGTGCTGCTGAACGATGACGGACTGTCGCGCCTGCGGATCAGCCCGTATTACAAACAGATGATGACGGGCAGCCTGAAGGATGACTCGGACGCAGCCAAGGTGTACATGGACGAGAAGTATCGCGGCGCACAGTGGCTGATCAGAAGTATCGAACAACGGAACAAGACGATCCTGAAAGTCGTCCGTAGTATCGTCAAGTTTCAGGAGCCGTTCTTCGAGCAAGGAGTCCAGAGCCTGAAACCGTTGGTTCTCAAGCAGGTCGCGGAAGATATCGGCATGCATGAATCAACCATCAGCCGGGTGACGGCCAATAAGTACATGTATTGTCCGCAGGGCATGCTGGAGTTGAAGTTCTTTTTCAATACCGCTCTCCAACGAACCGACCAGAGCCAGGACGCGCTCTCATCGGTGACGGTTCGCGACATGATCAAGAAGATGATTGCGGAAGAGGATCCCCGACGTCCCTTGAAAGACGAAGCAATCGCCGCACGGCTGCAAAACCACCATATCATCATCGCCCGCCGCACGGTGGCGAAATACCGCTCTGAAGTCAATATCCCTTCTGCCAGCCAACGCAGGCGTTTCTTTTGACGGGGCGACGCGTCGGCAGAACGGGGCTGCGTGACACCATGCCCATCACGATCACCGGTCGCCATATGGCAGTCACGCCGGCGCTGAAGCGGTATCTCCAGCAGCGCATTCAACGGCTGACGCGATATGGTGTGAAGCTCGACAGCGGCCAGTTTGTGCTGAGCATTGAAAAGTACCGGCATGCAGTCGAGGGCGTTGTGGTTGTGAATGGACGACTCGTCCAGGGTAAGGTTGCGACACGGGAGATGTACGCCTCAATCGATAGTCTGCTGGAAAAACTCGAACGCCAGTTGCTGAAGAACAAGGAAAAGCTGGTCGCGAGAAGATTGCGTGGGCGTTCGGAGCCTGGCGTGCGAGGCAAGGCTGCGCTTCCGGTGTCTGAAGGGAAACTGGAAGTGACGCGTGCGCCGGTGCTGCTGCTGGAGGAGGCGCTCCGTCAATTGGGAGCCCACGGAAGCCCGATGCTTGTTTTCCAGAATGCCACGGCAGGGCGTCTCCAGGTCCTGCGTCGGGCAGACGATAACCGAATTGAATTGATCGATATAGGTTCTCCAGCGTCGGCAGAATGACAGCAGCCCGCGTGTGCGGTGGGCGCAGGGGAATCTCGTGGTTGTAGAGTTGTGTGTGTCGCGCTGCTCACGCGCGCACTGGTCTGCCTGGCGGCGCATCTCTAGCCGGTGTTTACACATCGAGCCCACGTTATGAAAAATTCGACACGTGACGGAAAAAATATTGCACTTCCCGTTTAACCGCTTTCCTACTAGATGTAGGCGCGTTCTCCTGCCAGCCTCCCATATATAGGATTTCGATCCCGAATATCGATTTACTCCGCTTCCTATGCGGTGTTGAGCGTGGGGCACATTATCGTGTTTGCTTGACAGTGAGAATATATTGACTATACTTAGCCGTAATAATTTGAAAAGTCTGTTTTTAGAAATTGGTTGTGTATTGAAAGCATTGTGCTATGAAGAGCGTGCAGGCGATCTCTGGGAAGCGGTACAAAACGATCGAAGTCTGCGAGTTGTTCGATGTCTCGCGGGCGACGCTCTTTCGGTGGGAACGCGAAGGATTGATTTCGGGGCCGTCCCGAGATTGGCGCAATTGGCGCTTGTATACCGCGCAGCACATTAAAGAGATCAAGCAAATCATTCGCACGCGCAAGTCCGGTCAATAATAAAGGGTTCACGATGGATCTGATGGGACTTCTGGCAAAGCTCAAGGAACTCGGGTCGATGGACGTCGATACGATGTTCGCCTCGCAGCAACAGGTCGTGGGATTGGATATCGGGTCCAGGGCCATCAAGTTGGTGCAAATCAAGGAGTTAAAAGGGAAATACGTGCTTCAGAAATTCGGCATCAAACCGCTGGAGCCGGAGGTCATCGTTGATGGGACGGTGATGGACGCAGGGCGGGTGATCGATGCGATTAAGGAATTGATCCAGGAGCAGGGCGTGAAAGTCAAGAATGTCGCATTGTCAGTATCGGGGCACGCCGTCATTGTTAAGAAGATCACCCTTCCGCAAACGCCGGATGATCAGATGGAGGCGAAGGTCAAGGAGGCGGCCGAGCAATACATTCCTTTTGACATTAACGAAGTCAATCTCGATTGGTTCGTCTTGAATCCTGCGGAGACGACGGAAGAGGGGCAAGCGCAAATGGCCGTCCTGTTGGTGGCGGCCAAAAAGGATAAGGTCAACGAGTTGACTGAAATTGCGCGCGGCGCGGGGTTGATCCCGAAAATCCTCGATGTGGATGCCTTTGCAATCGAAAACATGTACAGCATTAATTATGAGTCCAAGCCCGAGGACATGACCGCGCTCGTGAATGTCGGGGCCAGCGTGATGAATGTCAACATCGTCAAGGGTGGCGTATCCGTGTTCACCCGGGATATTGCGGTCGGGGGGCATCGCTATGCCGAGGCGCTTCAGCGGGATCTGGGCATTACAGCGGAAGAAGCAGAAACCGCCCAGCAGGGGAAGCTGAAGGAGGGGCTTGATGCCACGACGGTGAAGGGCATTATCGATGGAATCAATGCCGAGGTGCTGATGGCGCACTTTTACGCCAGCGTGCTGGCTAGCCAACGCCCCGCGGCTGCCCT
>JANOEZ010000095.1:0-8429 GCA_031413335.1 Nitrospirota bacterium | reverse complement strand
GATAAACTGATTCAGTCGGGGCTGCCCACTTCGGAGGCGCGGCGAGAGTATGCCAACCATCACTACATTGTACTGCCGGAAGTGGACAAGGCAGGCCGTCCGTGGGAACTCAACGGACAGCCGGTCTATTGCCTTCGCGGCGCGCGCTACGAGACGTTGGACGAGCAGCAACGCCATCTGACGCGCTGCCCTGACTGCGGGGGCATGGGCATCAGGACTGAAGAATCCATGGCCGAACGCGACTGCATCCGTTGCACCCGGTGCGGTCATGAATTCGATTCCCGGCTCGAAATGATGGAAGGCTGATGGGCTCGCTTAAGTCGGTGGCGCGTATAGAGTCTGCACGAGTTCCGTCGTATTGAATAGCATCGCGTTTGTGCGCGTGTAGGCGGCGTGGCCGTAGAGATGGTCGCGGGCGCTGGTCGAACCGGTCGAATCCTTGTAATCCACGAGCAGGCACTGCCCATCGTTTTGACAGCGGACGCTCTTGCGCGCACATTCCAGCCAACGCTCGAACCCATCCCACGGCTCCAATAGTTCCCAGATCGCCTTATTCGCAGCTTTGGCTTGCTCTGAAGCCGTCACCGCGTCGCTGCCGCCCACAGCCAGTTGCTGCACATAGTCGCCTCCCCAGGCAATCGGCATCTCCATCGTGATCTGCGGCAGTTCTGTTTTGGCGAGCCATCGCTTGCCATCGGTCCGCATCGGGCGATGATTGATGACGTGGAGCAGTTTGCCGAGTCCCGACAGATCCCAGCCGTAACGGACCGGCGTGCCGTAGGTGACAACATCCAGCGTGGCGCCGCTCAACAGGCCGCCGCTCGGCACGAGCGATTCGAGGACAGGCATCTCTCCGTCCGGCATGATGGCCTTGAGATTCTTGAGTACCGCCTCACGCATGGCCGACTTGCCGGGAGCCAGAAGATTCGAGAGCAGCGCCATGACCAATCCCGCCTGCCCGTGGGCCTGGACGAGGATGCGGTCGCCCGCTCCAAGATTGTGTTCGGCGCAGAGGGCGCGCAGCTGATGGAGCAACCGCACGGCAGCCTCAGTGCGGCCCAAATGGTGCTGCTCAGAGGACCAGAGGACGCGCGTACAGAGGATCGGGCGTGGCGTTGAACGATTGACGGACTTCTTGAACAGCTCGACATACGCATTGGTGAAGTTGCCGGCGTCGCCGGCCTGCTCGTCGAGTAACTTTTTTGTCACCTCGTCGTTCGCATAGGGCGGCTTGGCGCCGCCCGGCATGGCGGGCACGCCGTTGGTGTCCTGCCGCATGAGCGCCAGCAGCGCTTCCATCCCCGGAATCCCGCGCGAGTAGCCGCGCTTGAGCCCGCCGGCTTCATCCAGGCGCCCTGCGCCGAACAGATCGCTGCTCAAATGGGTGCCGTGCAAGAAGATCGCTGCGCGTATCCCGCCGCCGGCCAGTTGCTTGCCCTGTTCGGCCATGGCATCGAGCCAGGCGGGGGAGTCCGGCGGAGCGCCGGTCGGCAATTCCCGGTAGGCGACGCGGTCACCGGGATCCTTGCGGTCGTATTCACTGTGCTGGAAATTGTTCCCAATGGGCATGGCGCAGTGTTCTTACCCGAAAACCGATCTGAACTGCAACGCAGGCCCTGTGTTGACCCGCCTGAAAACCACATGCTAAGTTGATTCCTCTTATGGTTACTCGAGCGATCCTCACAGTGTTGACAGTAGCGCTTGGTTTTGTGTCGGCCGGTCCTGTTCTGGCCGCGCCCCGCGCCGCCGAGGTCCAGCCCGAGCATGTGATCCTCTTCGTGCTGGAAGGGTTCGGACAGGACTCGCTCAAGACCGGCGCCATGCCGGTGCTGAGCAAGCTGGTGAAAAACGGCTCGGTGGCCTGGTCCGCCGCCGCGGTCACGCCGGCGTTGCGATTGCCGACCATGGCCTCGATCTTCACCGGCCTGCCGGTCGAAAAGCACGGCATGGATTGGGACACGTTCGATTTCGCCCGGGGCTATCCCCGGCCCCCGCTGATGTTCGATTATCTGGACCTGGGCGGCGGCAAGGACACGGCCGTCTTTTTCATGGAGGAGTCGCTCTACCAGCTCGCGCGGCCCTCGTCCTACGTGGACTATCAAATCTGCGGTCGTCTGAGGCCGGAATGCCGCGCAGCCACCCTCGTCTCGTACATCCAGGAATATTTTAAAAAGGGCGCGCAGGGCGGCTATAACCATTACGTGTATTCGCTGCCGCATCTCCTGATCGTGCATCTGCCCGACGCCGGCCGCGCGGGCGCGGAACACGGATGGACTTCCAGGGCCTACCGGGACGCCTCGAAGGATGTGGACGACGCCATGAGCGCGGTCCTCGATCTCTATAAACAATACAAGCTGCTGGATCACACGATGATCATCGTGACGGCCCTGAACGGGATCGGGGAGCAAAAACAGAATGGATCGCTGCCGCATGTCCCGTGGATCGCCTCGGGCGCCAATATCAAAGCAGGCCATACGATCGCCGGGCCCATTTCCATCATCGACACGGGGGCGACGGTGATGCGCGCATTCGGCCTCGAAACGCACACAGAGTGGCAGAGCCGCGCAATCGAGGAAATTTTTCGCGCGCCGCGCGCGATCGTGCGGAACGAGCCGGCCTTGAATCTCTATGGTCCGTAAGTTGGTCAGCCGTGCGTTGGGAGTGTTGACCCTGGTCATCGCGGCAGGATTCGGTTCCGCGGAGGCCGGGCCGCCACCGGCGCACATGAAGGAACATGCGATCACGATCGACGCGACCGTGCTCCATCCGCCGACGCGGTGGCAGGTGCCGGGCATCACGCCGATGATCATGACGATGGACCCGGACAGCACCGAGGCCTACGCGACGACGGAGCGCCGGGAGCTGAAGCTCAAACCGGGCGCGTACAAATTCGGGACGTTCACGTTCGATTTTCCGTTCACGCTCACGCTGGAGGGGACACTCGACTTCGCGCCCTCGCTCGATCAATGCGTGGCAGGGCGCGGCACCCAGATGCTGACGGTCACGTGCAGCCGGATGTATCCTTACAGCGGCAAACGCGAGTATGACTACAAGTGATGTGCGAGAAAGGCGAGAGTAGCGAGAAAGGCGCGAAAAGCGGGGATTGCGAGTCGCGCAAGTCTCGCTCGTCCAGCGCGTCTCGCAAGAAATGAGTGACTATGTCTCAATCCATTGACGATCTGCTGGAAGCACTCGAAGACGTCGACGACGCGACGCGGGAAGAAGCCGCGAAGGCGCTTGCCGAGCGCGCGGACCCCTCGACGCTCGAAGTCTTGTTGAACGCGGTGGGCGACGACTTCTGGTCGGTTCGGGTCCATGCCGGATGGGCGGTCGCCAGGATCGGCGGGCCGAAAGCCGTCGAGGCGCTCGTCATGCTGTTCAACGATTCGATCCTGGAAGTGCGCAACGAGGCGGTGGCGGCCATGACACACCTGGGCCACGGGGTCGTGGACCGGCTCATCGCCTGCCTGAAGGACGAGCGGTGGCGTGTGCGCGAGTATGCGGCCAAGACCTGCGGCGAACTCAAGGACGCGAAGGCCGTGGACGCGCTGCTCGTTGCCTGCCGCGACCGCGACGGGGCGGTGAAGAGCGCGGTGGCCGAGGCGCTCGGTAAAATCGGCGACGCGAAAGCAATCCCGACGCTGATCAAGTTGTTCCGCGATACGTCGAAGATCGTCCGCGAGACGGCGGGCACGGCGCTGGTGGCGATCGGCGAGCCGTCCATCGGTCCGCTGATCGAGTGTTTGAGCGACAAGGATTTCGTCGTCCGCTGCCACGGCGTCCGCGCGCTCGGCGGGATGACGACCGACTATCAGATCGGCCGCGCCTGGACCAAGGGCTCGGTGGTGGTGGAGGACGCGCTGCTCGCGGCCTTGAAAGATCCCGATCGGGCCGTGCGTGAGGACGCCACGATCGCGTTGGGCATGATCGGCAGTCCGCGCTCGATCGACGCGCTGATCGAGGCCATGAAGGACGGGGCGGTGAAGCGGCACGCGATCATGTCGCTGGGCATGATCGGCGACGCGCGCGCGCTACCGGCGGTCCTGGATGCGTTGAAGGGCAAGGGGATTCGCCAGGAGGGCACGCCGACGCCGGGCTGCATCGTCAGCGAGGATGCGTTCATCAAGGAAGCGGCGGCGACGGCGATCGGCCACTTCCGCGATCCCCGCGTCATCCCCGATCTCATCATGCTGCTTAAGGATCAGAACTTGCGGGAGCGGGCCGCTCCCTCGCTGGTGCTGATCGGCGATACGGCGATCGAGCCGCTGATCGCATTTCTGCACGATCCGAAGGCGTCGGAAGTGGAGTCGGAAGGAGAGCGCGTGATGTCGTTCGCGACCTCGCGCCTGACGGCCGTCGATGCGCTCAAGCAGATTACACTGGAGACGCTCAAGAAACTCGGTTGGGAACCGCCGGATCAGGATGAAGCGATGAAGGTAGACAGCTCCAGGGCGGACAATCTTCGCGTCAATCTGCCGCTCGGCGAGACCGGGCGCTTCGGACCGTCGGGCGATCTGGCCCGGGGCGACATGAAGGACGGGGAGGCTGCTGAAAAAATCCTCCACAACCGCAACTCTGAACGATGAACGAGAGAGGGGAATCCTTTCCCCCTTCATCGTTCATCATTCTGCGTTCAGCGTGCTTACTTTCTGACTGCGATCCCGTGCGGGTCGGCCGTGTCCTTTCCATCCTTCATGTTGCTCACTCGCGCGACCCCGATCAACTCGCCGCCCTTGCCGCCGCCTGACACTTTCACGACGCCCACACCGGGGGTCGAGCCTACCGCGTTGTTGACCGCCTTGTCGTTGCCGGTGAGTGGGCTCGGTCCGCGCAGCGCGAGGAACACGTAGCTACCGTCCGGCGCCGCGTCCATCAGGTCGGGCGCGGGGTCATCGCTGACCTTGCCAGCCAGGTCGATGGTTCCGACGCTGGTGTTGCTAGTCGAATCAATGACCTCGATGTTGTTGCCGGCCCGATCGCCGCTCCAGACATAGGAGCCGACCGCCGCCATGCCGTGCGAATCGGCGTTTTTGCCGTCGCGCGACGTGATGAGCTTGGCCTCCACTGACTTCGGGAGATTGCCGAGATTGACCGCATAGACGTCATAGGCCAGCGAGGCCGCCGTCGGGAACTTGTCCGCCGGCCAGCCGCCGCCCGAATTGATGTACATCGTGTTGCCCGCCTGGACGCCGCCGCAGCCGGCCGGATGGACCTGCTTATTGTCCAGCGTGGCAACCACCTTCATCGGCGTTTCAGTGGCATCCGCCACGATGAGCCCGCCGCCCCGCAAAGTGATGAAGGCATACTTGCTGGTCGTGTCGGTGATCGGACAGACCGGCGCATTGTCCGGGCGCTCCGGGCTTTCCATCGGGCCGAGGCTCATCACGTCTTTGCTCTCGTCGAATGAAAACTTGTGATCCTTATAGTCCGTCCAGATCCGGATGAGTTTCTTGTCCGCCATATTGGCGGCGAGGGCCATCTTCTGGTCCGGTGTCGGCCAGGCCGCGTGGACGTTCTTGCCCATGGACAGGCAGGCCTCGGGTTTCCTGGTCGCCGCGTCCATGAAGAGGACGTGCCCGCTCAGGAAGGACAGGATGACGTGGGATTGATCCTTGGTGAAGAACAGCATGTGCGGCCGGCGCACCGGCTTCTTGGTCGCCTCTTCGCAAAGCTTGTTGACCTCGCCGGAGAGGTCAATCGTGACCGTCGGCTTGGCGCCGGACGGGTCGGCCGTCAGTTGGGCGCCGTCATAGATATGGAGATACCCGCCGTTCTCCTTGCCCGTATCCGATTGGTCCGCGAGCCAGACTTCGTAGGCATTGACCGGAGCAGCCATCAACATGAACATCAAAAACACAAATAGTACAGGGGTATGCATGACCGGCCTCCTTTGAACGTGAACAAGATGGGGAAAATTCTCGACGACGCATCCTAGGCGTCTCCGCGAAAGTCTGTCAACTGATGCGGTTGACGTTGACCGCCCAAAAAAGCCTGTGTTACCGTCTGAACCTGGTGAAAAATCAACGCATCCGCAGCAGCTGATAGGTGGGTATGGCCGACACGGTGCTGGAGCAGATTGCCGCGCTGAAAGACGAGGACTGGGCAGTCCGCGAGGATGCGGCAGTCGCGCTGGGCAGGCTCCGTGACCAACGGGCGGTGGAGCCGCTCATTGCCGTGTTGCGGGATTCGGATCGCGCCGTGCGCGAGGCAGCCATTGCCGCCCTGACCGCCATCGGAGAGGCGGCGGTCGAGCCGCTTGGCGCCTGCCTGCGTGATCGCAATCTGACCGTGCAGGACTCCGCCGCCACGATTTTGGCGTCCATCGGGGATGTCCGCGTGGCGGACGACCTGATCGCCGCGCTGGCCAGTGCCGATTGGGTTGTCCGCATGCATGCCGCCCAGGCGCTGGCCCGGATCGGCGAGGCCCGCGCGATTCCGTCTCTGTTGCCGCTGCTGCAGGACAAGGTCAAGGCGGTGCGCGAGGAAACCAGCGGCGCCCTGGCGCGGCTGGGTCCGGAGGCGCTCCCGGTTCTGGTGGACGCGCTGACGCATGCCGAGTGGCTGGTGCGGCTCCATGCCGTCGAAGCGCTGGGCAAGACGAAATCACCCGACGCGGTCGATCCGCTATTGCGCTTGCTCTTTAATGACCGGGATTCGTCGCTCCGTGAAGATGCGGTGCGGGCATTGGGCGACATCGGCGATGCGCGCGCAGTGGAGTTTTTGCTGACGGCCTTGAAAGAGCCGGGCCTGCGCCCGCTGGTGGTGGAGGCGCTGGGGAAAATCGGGGATCGGCGCGCCGTGCCGGCGCTGGTGGCGGTCGTGCAGGGGACGGACCGTCCCGAAAAGAGCCGCGAGGTTGCCGGCTGCGGCGATAAGTGGGACGAGGAGATGGCGGCCATGGCGGGAGCGGCCCAGGCACTGGGACAGATTCGGGATGCGGCGGCAATCCCAACGCTGGTGGCGGCCCTGCAAAATACCGTGACCCGCGCAGAGGCGGCGACTGCGCTCGTGGCATTCGGCCAGCCGGCTATTCCGCACCTGGTGGCGGTACTCAAGAAGGAGCAGGACGACAATATTGTGTTTCACGTGCGTGAGGCGCTGGCGCAACTGGGCTGGCGGCCTGGGAGAATATAAGCGTGAAAAGTAAAAGGTGAAACGTGAAAGGTTCTGAAGGAAAAACAATGGCGCAGCACTCCGAAACTTTGCACCTCTCACCTTTCACCTTTTACTTGTAACTCCATGGCCAAAGAATCAATTGAGACCCTGATCACCGAGCTGGCCCATGAAGAGGACTGGCGGCGCATGCGCGCGATGGCAGCCTGTGTGCAGGGCGGCAGCAAGGCCGTGCAGGCCCTGATCCATGCCCTGGAAGCCAGTGAGCCTGGGCTCAAGGCGGAAATCGCCGGCATGCTGGCGCGACTGAAGGATCCGAAAGGCGGAGTCCCGCTGGTCCGGCTGCTGCGCGATCCGGACGAGACGGTCCGGAAAGCCGCCGCGATTGCGTTGGAGCAGGTGGCCGGTGTGCTGGATGCCGATGCGGCCGAAGCGCTGGTGCACGAACTGTCGGTGTTACAGGACGAGGCCCAGCGTCACATTGTGGTCAAGCTGATCGGCGCGATGCCGAATGCCGTCGGCCCGGTCTGCGCCATGCTCACGCACGCTGACGAGGCGGTCAGGGTGACGGCGGTCGAGATGCTCGAGCATCTGCTGGAACCGAAATCATCCGACGCGCTGGTGGACGCGATGATGGATTCGGCCTTGCGCGAGGCGGCCACCCGTACGTTGAAGAAGTTGAGCGCGATCCGCGATCGGATCGATCAGATGTTCAACGCGCTGCGCGCGCGATCGAAGGCTCGTCCGAGCGGGAGGAGGCCCGGATGTCCACGGTGATCGGGCTGTTGCCGATCGGCCGCCCCAGCGTGGACATCCTGATCGAGTCTCTCGACGACGACGACTGGCTGGTGCGCGAGGCGGCGGCCGATTTATTGGGGAAGATTGCCGATGTCCGGTCAGTGGAACCGTTGATGGAACGGTTGCGGAAGGACAAGGACACGGGCGTGAAGGAGCTGGCGCTCAAAGCGCTGGGCTTGATCGGGGACGCGCGGCCGCTGGAACTCTATATCGAGGCGATTCCCATCCGCCCGCTCCGCGTCTTTGCGATGGAGGCGCTGGCCAAGATCAAGGACGTGGAAACGCTCCGCTCGTACCAGGAGTTGTTCGAGCGGTTAAAGACTGACCGGGACGGCCTAGTCTCGTATAATGCCGGGATGATCGTGGACAAGCTGTCCGCGCTCACGATGCAGGCGGAAGTGCAGGCGGACCAGGCGGAGGACAAGGACGATGAGTGACGCGGAACAGCGGGAACGGATCGAACAACTGATCAATGCGCTGCGGGACGAGAACGAGGCGCTCCGCAACCATGCGGTGGC
>JANOEZ010000094.1:0-4362 GCA_031413335.1 Nitrospirota bacterium | reverse complement strand
AAGTGGCGCTGGAAGCGGGCAAGACCGTGTCGTTCATGATGCCGGAGAAAATCTACATGACGCCGATGCCGTTCCTGAACGGCGGCACGCACACGACCGGCGGCGGTCTCAACTTCCGCGCGGGACCGATCGCGCAGCGGTTGGCGACGAATCCGGACGTGTCGAAGGCGTTCAGCAGCCTGGTGCACGGCGATCCATATACGCCGTTGCTGCGGGCATATACCGGCGACACGATGGTGTTCCGTCTGCTGCACACGCTCATGAACGAGAGCATGGTCTGGACCATCTCGGGCCATACCTTCCTGAGCGAGCGCTATGCAGGCGATGCGAACCGCAAGAACTCGATCCACATCGGGATCGCCGAACGGTACGACCTGGTCGTGCCGAAGGCGGGCGGGCCGCGCGCACAGGCCGGCGACTACATTCACTTCAACGGCCGGTCCTCGAAGTTCTCCGAGGGCGGCTGGGGCCTCATTCGGGTACACGACAAGGAGCAGGCAGATCTGCAAAAGTTGCCGGCGGGCTACAGCGGCCGGAACGAAATCCCAGGCGCCATGCCGGTCTGCCCGGCGAACGCGCCGGTGAAATCGTTCAACGTGGTGGCGATGGACTATCCGTCCATGAGGTTCAACCCGAAGGCGCCGGATACCATCGAGGTGGACTTCGAGCGGAAGATCCAGATCAACAACCCCGACGCGAAGATTTACGCGTTGGAGGGCGATGCGTCTGCGGCGGCAACTGGTGCGCAGCCGATGCCGCTGACCCTGCGTGCCAACACGGGGGACTGCATCAAAGTCACGCTGAAGAACAAGATGAAGAACAGCCGTGCGTCGTTCTCGGCGATCTCCCTGGCGTTCGATCCCAAGGATTCGCTGGGCGCGAACGTGGGCAATAACGGCGGCGATCAGACGATCGCGCCGGGTGAGAGCCGCGCGTACACCTACTATGCCGATCCGTCGCTGGGCGAGATTGCCTCGCTGGTGTGGGATTGGGGGAACGTGATGGTGAATCCACGCAACGGGCTCTTCGGCGCCGTCATCATCGGACCGAAGGGCGCGCAGTATCGCGATCCGAAGACGGGCGCGGACGTGTCCAACAAAAACGCGTGGGTGGCCGATGTGATCGTGGATCGGACCATCCCGGGCTACGAGCATCGGACGAACTACCGCGATGCGGCCCTGTTCTTCCAGGACGAGGACAACATCATCGGCACCAGTTTCATGCCCTACGTGCAGAACGTGGCGGGCCTGACCGGCGTCAACTACCGGTCGGAGCCGTACAAATTCCGCGAAGAGTCGGGCTGCTCGCTGGGCAAGATGTTCCAGCCGTGCAAGGCCGACAAGCCGGAAGATCCGGTAACGCCGCTCATCGAGGCGCACGCGGGCGATCCGGTCCGGATCCACGTATTCGGCGCGAACAACGAGCAGAATCAGATGTTCAGCGTCGAGAAGCATGAGTGGCCGATCGAACCCTTCATGCGGGGCGCGGACCAGATCAGCGTCGTGGAATTCTCCGGGTCGGAGACGATCGATGCGTTCCTGCCGTCGGCGGGCGGTCCGTACCGTCTGGCGGGCGATTACGTCTGGAGCAACCAGCGGTTGCCGTACTCCCAGTCCGGGCAGTGGGGTTATCTGCGGGTGCGCCCGGTCGGCGATCAGTCGCTGCTGCCGCTCAGCGGCGTGACGCCAGGCTCGAAGCGCGCCGAAGTGGAAACGTCGACGCCGATCGTGCCGGTGTCGACACGGTAAGACGGCTGACCTGAAGAAGGTCGCTGTGTTATACAGAGGGGGAGCCGCAAGGCTCCCCCTTTTGTTTATGATACTGAATCGGAACGGAGAATTTTTCATGATGCGAGTGTTGGTGCTGGCGGCTGCGACGGTGCTGGTGTGTGTGGCGCCGGTCTGGGCGTACGAGGAAATCGCCGTCTCCAACGGCGGAGTGATCTCAGGCAAGGTGACGATCGCCGGCAGCAAGCCGACCGCCAAGGGATTCAATCTCATTACGTTCCCGGATCCGGTCTACTGCGGGCGGATCTCGACCGGCACCGGCTGGCGCGTGCTGGATGAATTTGCCATCGCGCCGGATGGCGGGTTGAAGGATGTCGTGGTGTTTCTGGCAGAGGTCCCACGCGGCAAGCCTTTTCAATTTGCGCCACCGACGATCGAAGCGCGGGATTGCCGCTTTTTGCCGTTCGTGACGATCGTCAAGGATCGGAGCGACGTCGTGGTGATGAACATGGATCCGGTCATGCACGATATCCAGGCCTATGAGACGTCGCACCTGGGGCCGCGCGTCCTGTTCAATACGCCGCTGCCGATGAACCCGCACCATCGCCGCGAGGTCAGCGCAGACAGCCACGAGCATCTGGCAGGCGAGCCGGTGACGGAACCGATCCACATGACCAAGGGGCGCCGCATCTTCGTGATGCAGTGCGGGTTTCATGCCTACATGGAAAGCTGGGGGATGGCGATCGACAATCCCTATTACGCGGTGACGGGGAAGGACGGGACCTTTTCCATCCCTGACGTGCCGCCCGGCGAGTATGTGCTGGTCGCCTGGCATCCGCAGGTGCAAACCATGCAGGAGCAGAAGATTACCGTGAAGGCAAAGGGCGTGGCGACCACAGCGTTTGCCTTTAAAACGCCGACCGGCCGGCGGAGCGTGCACGAGATCATGGAGAATCCCCACTACGGCCCGGAATCGTTGGGCAGGACCGTGGATATCCGTCCGACCCTGGAGTTGCAAAAGCCGTAACGGGAGAAGTGAAAAGTAACAAGTGAGAAGTGAAAAATTAAACAGAGGGGATAAGGTTGGGGCGATCGTCTTGTTGCTGGCGCTCGCGGCGGAGCCGGCGATGGCTTACGAGGTCGTCGAAGTCGAACACGGCGGGACCATCACCGGTAAGGTGACGCTGCAGGGCCAGCCGGTGCCCACCTCTCAGGGATTCAACCTCGTCACGTTTCCCGATCCGGAATACTGCGGGCGCATTTCCAACGGGAGCGGCTGGCGGCTGCTCTACGATTTTTCGATCGATCAGACGGGCGGGCTGAAGGATGTCGTGGTGTCGCTGGAAGGGGTCGAAAAGGGTCGGCCCTTCGACCTGTCGGTGCCCCGCATCGAAGCGCGCGATTGCCGGTTCCAGCCCTTCGTCACGGTGGTCCGCAGCGGTCATGCGGTGGAAGTTGTGAACATGGATCCGGTCATGCACGACATCCAGGCCTACGAGACGTCCCCGCATCTGGGGCCTCGCGTCCTGTTCAATTCGCCGTTGCTGATGAACGCTCATCACCAGCGCGGCGATATCCACGCCTCGCACCGGCACATGCCCGGTCCGTCCATGCTGGAGCCGGTCACGTTGCACAAGGGCCGCAACCTGTTCGTGATGCAATGCGGCTTTCATGCCTTCATGCTCAGTTGGGGCCTGTCCGTATCCAACCCGTACTATGCGATTACGGATGAGTCAGGGGCATATCAGATCGAGAATGTTCTGCCCGGCAGTTACCGCCTGGTCGCCTGGCATCCCTATGTCGGCATTGTATCGGAGGAGATTGTCGTGGTGAAGCCGGACGGCAAGGTCGAGGCCCATTTTTCCATGAAAGCCCCGGCCGGACGCCGCACTTCCCACCAGGTCGTGGACAATCCCCGGTTCGGCATGGAATCTCTCGGCCGTCCGCTGCACATCGAGCCGTTAGTCCAGCTCCAGCATTAAGTCATTCGTCACCACGTGACCTTCCTGCACTCCTTTCCATCTCGTCTTCTCCTTCTGACTGTCGCGTGGGGTCTCTTCGCACTCAGCGGCTCTGCGCTGGCCGCAGAGTCTGCTCGGGCTGACGGGCTGAAGGAGGCGCAGGCGGCGTTCAATAAGAAGCAATACGATCAGGCGCTGCAGTTGCTCGAATCGTTGGGGAAAGGCGGTAAGGTGACCGCCGACGTCCGCCGGCTCAAGATTAGAACCCTGGTGAAACTGGGCACCGCGCGCCGCCCATGACAAGCAGCCTCGGCCAACGCTCCGCGGCTGCCCCTGACCCCAAGCGGCACTGCGTTCAGGCCCCTCGGCCGATTCGCAGCGCTCACAAAAAGCATCTGGAGACCCTCACATGAACAAGCCCAAGAAATCGCTTCAGCCCAGCCTGACCCGCTCGGCGATCACGCTGGCCGTGCTGGCCGCCGTCAATGGCGCGCATGCCCAGGACGCCGCGCCCGCGCCTGCCGCAGCGGCCTCGGCCGTGCCCGCACCGGCGGCGCCCGCGACACCCGCCGCCGCTGCCGCGGTGGCGAAGACGGCGGGCTCGCCCGCCAACCTCGGCCAGGTCACCGTCACCGGCATTCGCGCGTCGCTCCAGAGTTCGCTCAACAAGAAGC
>JANOEZ010000093.1:0-2216 GCA_031413335.1 Nitrospirota bacterium | reverse complement strand
TTTTTTATAAAACTATCTTTTTGGACGATAGTCCTTAAGGAATCCCGGAAAAAAGGCGGAAAAAAGGGGCCACGGAAAAAAGGGGCCATGCACCTTTCGGAGGGAATACAGGAGGGATGCGTGACTCTGGAGTTGTTGGGGAACTGGGTGGGCTAGTGAGACAGCTGTTGAAGCCACCGGGCGTCGATCACAACTTCGGCAGTGCTTGCAGCTAGCATGGAGTAGTTGAAGAAGTGTTTTTTCGTGGAGAAAGAGTGGAGTACCACCAGGGGAATTGCTGGCGGCGGCGCGCAGTTTCAGTCTGATCGCGTGGGCGATTCCGCAGCGGTGGCGAGAGTGCGTGGTTCAGTCACGGCGTCGGGGACGCGCGGGGAGCGGCAGCCGTTCCAGCAGCCACGGGAACAATTCGCGTGGGCGCTGGCCGAAAAACCGCTCCGCCGCCGTCGTGCCGTCCGCGCGGCGGGCCGCGTAGTTGTGCAACACACGTAACGCGCGGAGTTTGCGGCTGGTGAGTTCGCGCAGGCCATGATGCCGCAGTGACAGTTGGCCGTTGCGTCCTTCGACGCAGGAACTTGATCGCTGAAAGATGTCGGCGGCGTCACGGGCTTGCTGTTCGAGCGACTCGCGGTCGGCTTCGGGCAACGCGGCGAGTGGACTGGTCGGCGACCGCGCGCGGGCCAGGATCATTTCGGAGAGGGCGCGTAGCCGTCGCCGTTCGTCGGCTTTTTCGGCCCGGTCTGCGGCACGGGCCAAGTAGTGTCCGGCCAGCAGTTCGTCTCGCCACACGCGCGCGATTTCGGGCGAGCCGTTCAGCCGAGCAAGTCGGATGGCGATCATGCTCCAGAAGAATGTTAGGGTGGCGACGAGCGACGGCAGCACGCGGCGGGCCTTGGCCAGCCGCTCGTGCGCGGGCGAGGACAGGTTCGCTTCCACCGCGACCTGCGTCAACATGTCGAAGTCTTGGGTCAGGCGACGTTCCACGTCGGCCGCGTCCAGCCGTTGGCCCGTCTCCAGATCAAAGGGATGGTAATCACGACTGAGTCCGCGGCGAGCGGCCCGCGCCCGACGTTGCCGATCCTGGCACTGGTTCAACTGTTCGCGGGCGACGACCGCGTGGCGCTCGGCCGCCGCGCACTGCTGTTCCAATTCGAACACATACGAGGAAACCGGGCATTGTTCGCGACAAGCGGCCAGTTCCAAGCCGCGTTGCTCGTGGGCCGATTCGGCGGCGTCGAGTTGCGACTGCGCCTGTTCCGTGTGGCGGTTCAGCACGAGACTGGTGGCTTGGCTCGTCTCGTACTGCACGTGAAAGATGTCGGGCGAGTGATGGGCGCCGAGGTGCGTCTCGGCGTGCGTGATCAGCGCCCGTGCTTCGTCCGACACGCACTGGATCACCGTCACGGACAGCGGCGCTAAGGCCTCGGCGATGGAGCTGTGCCAGGTCTCCGCATCGCGCCGCTCGGCGTACTGTTCGAGCACGAGGAAGTTCGACACCGGCTCGATGGCTACCAGACAGATTTGCGGATGAAAGGTCTCATCCTCGCAGAGCGTGATCTCGCGGGCGGGCATCTGCGCGGCCAGGCGGCGGTCTTCTTCCTCACCGAACTGCGGCAGCAGCCGTTCGATCTCGCTGGCGAACTCTTGTTGAGCGCCGTAGGAGGCGGCCACAAAGCGGTCCAAGCGGCTCAGTTCCAGGAACCAGCTCATCCCGCGCACGCCACCATCATGGGCTTGGCCGAACACCAGATGGACGGCGGCCACCAGCCGGCGGAGGAACTCAAAGCCCTGGGGCGATTCGAAAAACTCGACGATAGCCGGTGATAGTTCACCGTCGCGTTCCAATCGCCGGCGTTGTTTCCGCCAGTGTTGCAGAGTGGTCCGCGGCACACCAATCTGCCGCGCGATCCGGGACTGCGAACAACCGGGTCGATCCAGCCGCTGCGACTGCTCGCAATGGTCGGCGATCTCTCGCCGATTCCAGCACCGCCGTTTCGCCGTCAATGCCGCTGTCGTAGAATCCAACGTGTCCATGTCTTGGGGCTCCTGTGAGGAAGGTTTTACAAACCCCATTGGAGTTCCAAGCTTGGACTTTCAGGAAACCCACTTTTCAGAGCATTTCGCCGCTAGCGGTGATATCACTTGCCGAAGTTGTGATCGACGCCAGTCGAGAGACCGAAGGGTGAGCTGACGAATGGGACAGCCAGCAGAGCCTATTC
>JANOEZ010000092.1:0-8640 GCA_031413335.1 Nitrospirota bacterium | reverse complement strand
GAAAATCCACGCCGCCCCCGAGGTGGAGTGCAAACCAATCGTTTTGAGCGTTTCGCCAAAGCGCGTGCCTAAATCTTGAACATCCATCACTTCCACTGGTAGGCGATACACTGGTGCCTGTTGATAGCCCACCACGACCGCGACATGCTCGCCGGCCAGTTGCCGGGCCAGATCGACGCCATAGAGCACCATCGGCCGCCCTGCGACCGGATGCAGCACCTTGGCCAGCTTGGACTTCATCCGCTTGCCGAGGCCGGCCGCCATCACGACGGCGCCCAGGTTCTTGTGGGAAGCAGCCTTCATGACGAAACCGGAACCTCCGTGCGAGCACCAGTAGCGACTGCCGCCTGCGTCGGCTGGTACAGGCCCCCGGAGACGATCAGCTTCATCGCTTCTTCCACCGACATGTCCAGCGGGATGATTTCCCGCTCCGGCACGAGCAGGAAATAGCCGGATGTCGGATTGGGCGACGTGGGCACGTACACGTTCACGAGCGGCTCGGGCGTCACCGCCTGCACCTGTCCCTGCATGGAGCCGGTCACGAAGGCAAAACAGTAATGTCCGTTTTTCGGAAACTGGATCAGCACGACCCGGTTGTATTTCTCGCGCTCGCCGAACGACAGGATGTCCATCATGGATTTCAAGGTCGCGTAAATGCCGCGAACGACCGGCACCTTGTGCAGCCACTCCTCCCAATGCTTGACGATCTGCCGGCCGATGATGTTGGTGGCCAGAAGACCGACGGTGAAAATGAGCAGGAGGAGCGTGACGATCCCGAGCCCGCGGATGTAGGCGCCCTGGGGAAGCACCCTGGCCAGCATGTCGCCCAGAATATCATCCACGGTCAGGAAGAGCGTCCGGAGAATCAGGACCGTCCCCCAGATTGGGGTGATGACCAGTAACCCCGTGAGAAAATAGCGTTTTATCGATGTTTTTAGTGTCGTCACCGGAGGTTCTCCGAGACGGCTCATCTTACAAGCTTTACCAGGGTGCCGCAAGCCTTTTATTGCTATTTTCAAGCACTTGGACTAGGATGCGCGAAATTTGTCACAGCCATTTTGAAGGACGATTTCATGGGTGTCAGGAGAAAATCCAGGAGCGGCATCCTGATCACCTTTGAGGGGGTCGAGGGCAGCGGGAAAACCACCCAATTAAGACGACTGGCCACTCTGCTCCGCCAGGACGGCTACCGGGTCGTCGAAACACGCGAGCCGGGAGGAACCTCCACCGCCGAACGTATCCGTGAAGTCTTGTTGAGCAAGCCCGGCAAGCTCCCCGTCACAGAACCCATGACCTCGGCGTGCGAAGTGCACCTGATTCTGGCCGCCCGCAGCCAGCACGTCACCCACGTCATCGAGCCGGCCCTGCAAGCGGGATCCATTGTTCTGTGCGACCGGTTCTCCGATTCGACCTTCGCGTACCAGGGGTATGGCCGTGGGCTGAATCTGGCCGCACTACAAGATATGAACCGGCTGGCGACCGGCGGGCTGGAGCCCGACTTGACGCTCCTCTTCGAAATTCCCGTCGCCACAGGCTTGTCGCGGCGCCGGAAATTCGCGATGGAGCAAAACCGGCTGGACCATGAGAGCCACGAGTTCCACGAAAAGGTCCGACGGGGTTTTCTTGCCCTGGCCGCCCGCGCGCCGAAACGCATCAAGAAAATAGACGCCCTGCCCCACCCGGAAACCGTGGCCGTGGGAGTCAGCGCAGCCGTTCAGGAATTTCTCACGCCAGCCCGCGCCAAACGCCTCAAGACCGTCATGCAGGCCCAGCGCCCGCAGCCGCATCGACACTCATAATCCCAGGGCACCCATGCCGTTCAGCGACATCATCGGCCACGAACGCCCCAAAACCATCTTGCAGGCGGCGCTGCGCCAGGATCGCATCGCCCACGCCTACCTTTTCCACGGCGACGAAGGGATTGGGAAACAACTGGTCGCGCTGCGCTTCGCGCAGGCCCTCAATTGCGAGTCCGGCGACGGATCCGATACCTGCGGCACCTGCCGGTCGTGCATGCAAATCGAAGCCCGCACGCATCCCGATTTTCTTGCGGTCGACCCGGACCCGGAACTGGCCAATCCGCAAATCAAAATCGAGCAGATCCGCGATCTGGAACACCAGATCGCCTACCAGCCGCTGATCGGCCGAAAGAAAGTGTTCCTGATCAACGATGCCGACCGGATGACCCTGGGCGCGGCCAACGCGCTGCTGAAAACACTGGAAGAGCCGCCGGACCACAGTATCTTGGTGCTGGTGTCGGGCCGGCCCTCGGCCCTGCCGGCCACCATCCGCTCGCGCTGCCAGGCGCTCCGCTTCGCGCCCCCGGCCAGAACCCAGGTGGAAGCGGCGTTGATCATCAAGCGTGAAATCCCCCCGGCCGAGGCGCGCCTCCTGGCCGCGGCCAGCCAGTCGAGACTCGGCACAGCCCTGACGATGGACCTGGCCGCCACGCATGCCACACTCGATGAATTGTGCGCGATCGCCTCGCCGCAGACACTCCGGTCCGTGACCGCCATCCTGACGGCGGCGGAGGCCTTCCATAAGTCAGACCGGGGGCCGGAAGTTCTGGACTGGCTGTCTCTGTGGACCAGGGACCTACTTCTCGTCTGCATCGGCGCCGATCAGGACCAACTGGTCCATGCCGACCGCCTGCCCCTGCTGAAAACTGCCGTGCGCAGCGCGCAGGCCGATCGGCTCGCCGACCTGCTGGATGAAATCGATCAGCTTCAACGGTCCGCAGGCCGCAACCTGAACCTACACATGGCTCTTGAAACGGTACTGCTGCATCTACGCGAGGCACTGGGCGCCGCGCCTGCAACCACGCCCGCCCGCTAATCTAGCTTCCTGCCCCCCGACCTGCTATCTTTCCGCCCAGCATGAGCCGGACGTTCTACATCACGACGCCGATCTATTACGTGAACGATGTGCCTCACATCGGGCACGCCTACACGACCATCGCCGCTGATGTATTAGCGCGCTATCACCGGCTCCTCGGCCACGATGTCTTCTTTCTGACCGGCCTCGATGAACATGGCCAGAAGGTCCTGCAGGCGGCGGCCAAGGCCGGGATAGACCCGCAAGCACACTGCGACCGGCTCGCACCCCAGTTCCAGAATCTTTGGAAGAAACTCAACATCTCCAACGACGCGTTTATCCGGACCACAGACGCCAAGCATCAAGCCGTCGTCCAGCAAAAACTCCAGCAGCTCTTCGATCAGAAACTGATCTACCGCGCCGACTACACCGGCTGGTACTGCACGTTCGACGAACGGTTTTGGACCGAGAAGGATGTGACGGACGGGCTCTGCCCCGACTGCAAGCGGCCGGTCGAACTGCTCAGCGAGAGCAATTACTTTTTCAAGATGGGACAGTACCGGGACCGCCTCGTCACCCACATCGAGACGCATCCCGATTTCATCAGGCCCGAGTCGCGACGCAATGAGGTGCTGGGATTTCTCAAGACGCAGTCCCTGGGCGACCTGTCCATCTCGCGCCCGAAATCCCGCCTGTCCTGGGGCATCGAACTGCCGTTCGACCGCGACTACGTCACCTATGTCTGGTTCGACGCGTTGGTGAATTACATTTCGGGGCCTGACTATCTGCTGTCCAAACCGTCGCTGAAGCAGTACTGGCCGGCCAGCATTCATCTGGTCGGCAAGGACATTCTCACCACCCACGCCGTCTACTGGTCCACAATACTCATGGCGCTGGAGATGCCGCTCCCACAGACGATCTTCGCGCATGGCTGGTGGACCGTAAATGGCGAGAAGATGTCCAAGAGCCGTGGCAACGTCGTAGATCCTCACACCATGGTGGACGAGTTCGGCGCGGATGCCTTCCGTTATTTTCTGCTGCGCGAGGTGCCGTTCGGCCAGGACGGAGATTTTTCCCGGCATGCGCTGGTCGGACGGATCAACACCGATCTCGCCAACGACCTCGGCAATCTGTTGAGCCGCACCGTCTCCATGATCGAACGATATGCCGGCAGCCGGATCCCGAAGCCCGCGC
This sequence comes from Nitrospirota bacterium, assembly GCA_031413335.1. Classification (GTDB taxonomy): domain Bacteria; phylum Nitrospirota; class Nitrospiria; order Nitrospirales; family Nitrospiraceae; genus 2-02-FULL-62-14. The sequence goes on along the minus strand of JANOEZ010000092.1, from coordinate 4,632 downwards.
GCGGAGACGAGCACGAACTGGATCGCACCCTTCAACACGCCGCCGAACAGCTCAAAGACGCCGTCGGAATCCATCTCTCGAATCTGGAATTCTCCCGCGCGATTGAAACCATCTGGGGCCTGGTGAAACTCGGCAACCAATACATCGACAAAACTGCGCCCTGGGTCCTGGCAAAGAAGCCGGAGGACCGGCCCAGGCTCGATACGGTTCTCTACAATGCGGCCGAGACACTGCGGTTTCTCTGCCTGTTCCTCCATCCTGTCATGCCGAAGGCCGCAGAAGGCATCAAGCAACAGCTCGATGCGACGCTGAATTTCTCCAAGCCGCTCTTGTCATCCGACATCACCTGGGGCGGAACGATGCCCGGAACCGAAATCACCAAGGGCGCATCGTTATTCCCCCGCATCGACACCACGACTTCAACCCAAGGAGCGAAAACCGTGAATCAGGATACGCCAAGCAGCCCATCACCCACACCAGCGCCGACTCCGGCGCCAACCGCAGCACCGGCCCAGATCACCATCGAGGACTTTCAGAAGATCCAACTGAAGGTCGCGAAGGTGCTGGCCGCCGAACGCGTGCCAAAGTCAGAAAAGCTGCTCAAGCTGCAAGTGGATATTGGCGCCGAACAGCGGCAAATTGTCTCCGGCATCGGTAAAAAATACACGCCGGAAGAATTAATCGGCCGCCGGATCGTGATCGTGGCCAATCTGAAGCCGGCCAAACTCATGGGTGTCGAATCGCAGGGCATGGTGCTGGCCGCCGGCGATGCCGAGGTCAAAGAATTGGTCTGCCTCATGAGCGACGTCGATCCCGGCACGAAGGTTAAATAGAACCTGTGCGAGCGCGCTTCCTCGCCGCGTCACTTTGTATTGCCGGCACCGCCCTTGCGGCGAATCCCTACGAACCGACTACCGGCCCTGTCGCCACAGAAGTGCTCGTTCGTATCGTCGCCCACGGCGCCATGGTATTGGGCGATGAGGTCGGCGGCGCCCGCGTCACCATCACCGACGCGGCCACGGGAACCGTGCTGGCCTCCGGACTGCAGCAAGGCGAGGCCGGTGATCAGAACCAGATCATGCGCACACCGCGCATCATGGCCGAGCCGCGCTATTCGTCCCGTGCCGCTGCGTCGTTTCGCACCGTGCTGAACCTGGAACGTCCCACGCTGGTCGAAGTATCCGTCGAGGGGCCCCTGGCCTATCCGCAGGCGATCCAGCGCGCCCGAAAAACGGCGCTCCTGATTCCAGGCCAGGACCTGACGAACGACGGAATCGTCCTGCACCTCTATGGATTCATCGTGCACATCGAGCATCCAAAGCCGGGAACCTCGCTCATCGCCAAAGATGACGTGAAACTGCGGGCCTCGATCCGAGCCCTGTCCGGCTTGCCGGTCCGGCCGCACGGCGATTGGGATTCCAGGAAACTCACGATCTACGGCGATATCCTCGTCGGTGACCGGGTGTTGGAGCGGATTCAACTGTTCCATGTCGACTCCAAAAGCAGCTTCGAAGCGCCGTTCTTCGTGCCCCGTGAGGCCGATGCGCCGAACGGCGTGACGCTGCGTGTGGTGGCCGCCGACCGCGCCGGCGGCCACTTCGGCATGGACAGCGCGCGCTATCCCGTTCTCTCCGAACGGCTCAAGCCCAAAACACCATGACGGACACTCCCTCCCCGGCCTATGAACTCGAGGCGCTCAAGCATCTCACGAATTATTACGCCTGGATCGCCGAGGAGGCCGCGCCGTTCCTCGGATCACGCATCGCGGAGATCGGCGGAGGCATCGGGACCTTTACCTCCTTCCTCGTCCAATCGCATGTGCAGCGACACCCGCAACGCTCGCTCGAAGTGATGGAACCGGACCCCGCCCTCTACCAATGCCTGGTGGATCACCTGCAGAGCCGGTTTCATGATCTCGTGCAGGCGGACCGCCTGCGCATGACCAACGGAACCTTTGCCCGGCCCCCACAGCCGTTCGACAGCATCGTGATGGTCAACGTGCTGGAACATATCCAGGACGACGAAGCGCTGGTCCGCACCATCCATCAATCCCTGACGCCCGGCGGCACCGTGATCGTGTTCGTGCCCGCCCTTCAGCAACTCTTCAGCCCTTTCGATAAGGCTGCCGGCCATTTCAGGCGCTATGAAAAACACCGGCTTCAGCACATGCTGGAAGCAAGCGGCTTCCGAATTGCCAAGGCCATCTACATGGACATGGCCGGCATCCTGCCCTGGTACCTGCTCAATGTCCTCGGCCGATCCCGCGCCATCAATGCGCGGCTCGCCAAGCTCTATGACCGATGGGGCATCCCCGTCACGAAATTCATCGAGCGGCGCTGCGGCGCGCCCCTCGGGAAAAACCTGTTAATCATTGGACAAAGGCCCTAGACTTTTTCTAAGATGATCCCCACGGGTTGTTCCAACACGGAATCCAACGAGACGCTGAACACATGATTGACCGGATCTGCCTGATCATTCCTCCTTCCATCTTCCTGCTGGATGAGCGGGTCTTTATGTCGTTGGGCATTCTGAAGGTGGCCGCCGTGCTGGAACAGGCCGGCGTCACCGTGGAGATGCTCGATCTCTCGGGAGTCGGCAATTACGAGGAAGCGGTTCGGGATTATGTCCGTACCAGCACGGTGACCTGTTACGGGCTCACGGCGACGACGCCGCAGATGCCGGCGACGACAAAAATCCAGCGGGCGATCCGCGCGGTCAACCCTTCGGCCAGAATCATGCTGGGCGGCCCCCACATCACTCTGATTCATGCCGCCGTGAAATATGAGCAGAAGCGCAACACGAAAGGCCGCGCAACCACGGCGTTTCAACACCTCGAAGACATGTACGATGTCTTGATCACCGGGGACGGCGAATTTGCGATCCAGGAAGCGCTGCGCGAGAGCCCGCCCAAACTGGTCGACGGAGACGATCCTAAATCGACCTTGTTCCTGAATAACGCCACCCTCGATACGCTGCCCTTTCCGGCCCGCCACCTGCTCGACGTGCCCAGTTATCACTACAGCATCGACGGCGTGCCGGCCCTGTCCATGATCGCGCAACTCGGCTGCCCGTTCGGCTGTGGATTTTGCGGCGGGCGCATGAGTCCGTTCCTGCGCCGCGTGCGAACGCGCTCATCCGCCAACATCGTACAGGAAATGGTTCACCTGTATCAGACGTACGGCGTCAGGGGATTCATGCTGTACGACGACGAGTTGAATGTCAGCTCCAGCATCGTCGAATTGATGAATCTGATCGCCGACACACAGGGCAAACTCGGAGTGGAATTCCGCTTGCGCGGCTTCATCAAGGCCGAACTCTTTACCGAGGAACAGGCTGAGGCGATGCGCCGGGCTGGATTCCGGTGGATTCTGGTCGGGTTTGAGTCGGGCCACGAGCGGATTCTGACCAACATCCAGAAGAAAGCGGCCCAGGCCGACAACACCCGCTGCATGGAGATTGCCAAGAAGCATGACCTGAAGGTCAAGGCCCTGATGTCGGTCGGCCACCCCGGCGAATCGGAGGAAACCATTCGCGCCACGCGGGACTGGCTCCTGGCCGTGAAGCCGGAGGACTTCGACGCCACCGTCATTACCACCTATCCCGGCACGCCCTATTTCGACGAGGCGATCGAAACCCAGCCCGGTGTCTGGACGTATACCTATGCCAAGACCGGCGACCGGCTTCACAGCCTGGCCGTCGATTACCGGGAAGTGGCGGAATACTACAAAGGCGTCCCTGGCGAGTACACGTCCTATGTGTACACGGACTTCCTCAGCCCCAAGGACCTTGTCCGCCTGCGCGACTGGCTTGAGGCCGACGTGCGCCGCACGTTAGGCATTCCGTATCAGACTGCCGCGCCGGCCGTTCGCTACGAGCATTCGATGGGCCAGGGCAACATCCCCAGCAACATCCTCCGAACGTCGATCCCTTCAGTGCCTGCAGCCAAACCCTCGACTTCCCCTGAACTCATCATGCCTCAGAAGCGGTAACGCATCCCGCGTCATCACTTCTTCCCGCCAGCAGGATCGTTCTGCGTGAATGGTCGGAGTTCCAGGCAGCAAGTCCTGGAATTCGTTCCACTACCCTGAAGGAGAGTTACAAGCTGACAAGTTTCAAGTGGAGACCGGCCCCGTCGTGTTCTGATTTGTCAGCTTGTCAGCTTGCTGACTTTTTGCTGCTTGCAACCTGAAAGCCGGCCACTGCAACAATAGTAGTGCGACGCCGGCGCCGATCGCGCCGCCGATCGCCCATCCACCGAGCACATCCGTCACGTAGTGCCCGCCGACATACACCCGCGAAAATCCGATCAGCGCCACCAACGGCCAACTCACCCACCCCGTCGCCGGGTACAGCACCTGAAGAAACGCCGCGGCGGCGGCCGTGTTCAACGCGTGGTTGGACGGAAAGCTGAACGTCCCGCCGCAGCCGACCAATTCATGCACGCCAGACAGCGCCCGGCAGGGCCTCGCCCGCCCGACCAGATGTTTGATCTGGGCGCCCAGAAAGTCTCCGATCCCCAGCGTGGCATAGAGCACCGGGCCGCCGATGGCCGCTTCGACCTGGTGCAGCCAGGCCCAGTATCCGATCGCCAGCAGGCCAGGTAGCAACAAAAACTTCGGGTGCCCAAGCTGG
>JANOEZ010000091.1:0-3751 GCA_031413335.1 Nitrospirota bacterium | reverse complement strand
TCCGGTGGATGAGGAGCCGGTTCTCCCTGGTACCCATCCAGATGGGCTCCGAGCCCTGCCTGCTCTCCATTGCGCACGACATCACCGAACGCAAACAGGCGGAAGCTGCGCTACGAGAACGGTCCCGTCAGCAAGCGATCGAGGCCGAATTGAGTCTGCTGGCCGTCACGACCACGGATCTGTTGACTCTGCTGAACACCGTCGCCGGGCTGACGGCAAACGCTCTGGAGCTGGATTATTGCGAGGTGCTGGAACTGCTTTCGAACGGCTCGGACCTGCGACTCCGTGCCAGCGCCGGCTGGAAGAGCGACCTCATCGGACAGGTGTGGGCGGTGGAAACAGGCTCGCTGGCTCATGCTGCGATCCAGTCGAGCAAGTCGGTCGTCCGGACTCTCCCGGACGGCACACGATTCGGCGGCCCGCCGTGGCTGCATAAGCACGAGGCCGTCGTTGGAATGGGCGTGAGCATTCCCGGCAAGGAAAGTCACTGGGGCGTTCTGGGCGTGTACACAGCCGGGACGCGCGCCTTCTCCCGCGACGACATCAATTTTCTTCAGACAGTCTCCAGTATTTTGGCCGCGGCTATTGAGCGTATGCAGGCCGAGAGCGTGCTGCAAAATGCTAACCAGGCGCTCCGGAATTTGTCTAGGCAATTGCTGCAGGTTCAGGAGGATGAACGCCGTACGATCGCCCGCGACTTGCACGATGAAATCGGGCAGTCCCTGACCGCCATCAAGCTAAATGTAGAACGCGCGCGGCGGACCTCGGATCGCGCCGCCAGAGACGGAATCATGAAGGACTGCGGACGGATTACCGACAACGTGTTGGAACAGGTCCGCGACCTCTCGCTGAATCTCCATCCCTCGATCCTCGACGATTTGGGCCTGGCCTATGCGTTAAAGTGGTACGCCGACCGCCAGGCAGAGCGGGCCGGATTGAAAGTGGAGGTGACGGCGGATCCGTCCCTGCCGCGTCTGTCCCCGGATATCGAAATCGCCTGTTTTCGAATCGCCCAGGAAGCCTTGACCAACGTCGTGCGACATGCGCGAGCCAGTCACACCGGCATCACCCTGAAACAAGGGACGGCCGCGGTGGAGCTGTGCATACAGGACGACGGGATCGGATTCATCGTGGACAAGGTCTCTTCCCCGACCAGCGTTGGGCTGGCCAGCATGCAGGAGCGCGCGAAGCTCCTCGGTGGCACGGTCAAGATCACGTCGGTTCCCCGCCATGGCACCAAGGTGATTGCGATGCTACCGCTGTTGATTGTCTCGCCGGTCGGCATGCCAACAGAAGAGGCGCCGCGATCATGAGCCCCCTCCGCATCCTGCTCGCCGAAGATCACACGCTCGTCCGCGCCGGCATCCGGGCATTGCTGGAGAGCCTGGAGGGCGTCGAGGTGGTCGCCGAGGCGAGTGACGGCCGGGAAGCCCTACGTCTGGCGCAGGCGCATGCTCCCGACATCCTGCTGATGGATATCACGATGAAAGAGATGAACGGTTTGGAGGCAACGGCAAAGCTCGCCAAAGAACATTCGACGACCCGCGTCATTATCCTATCCATGCACGCGGACCAGGTCTATGTGCGCCAGGCCTTGCAGGCCGGCGCGGCGGGCTATCTCCTCAAAGGCTCGGATGTGGCGGAACTGGAACTGGCGCTCAAGGCAGTGGCGCGCGGCGACACCTATCTCAGCCCCTCGGTTTCCAAAGATCTCGTCGACGGCCTGCTCAACGGCAAGGTGCCGGCAGCCAACCCGCTGGATGAACTCACGCCGCGCCAGCGGGAAACTCTGCAGTTGATCGCAGAAGGCAAGACAACTAAGGAGATCGCCAGTCGCCTCAACCTCAGTATCAAGACCGTCGAAACCTACCGAGGCCAGTTGATGGAACGCCTGGACATCCACGACGTGGCCGGTCTCGTAAAATTCGCTATTCGCGTCGGACTGGTCCAAGCAGGCGAGTGACAGGAAATTAAGTAGTTTCCTCATCCCTTCTCAGTATCCCCCCCCCCCGTCTCTCAGGGATTCCCTGATACAGCCAGGAACGTTCCTGTGCCATGATCGTCTCCTCATTAGCCGGGAACTTTCAAGCGATGAACATGCAAGGAGCCTCCGATCTGTGCATCCGCACGCTGCTGATGGACGATCACGCGACATTTCTGGACGAGCTGGTGCACTTGCTTGAGGAAGACCGCGAGATGGACGTCGTGGGACGGGCCGCATCGGGCGAGGATGCAGTGGAACAAGCCATCGCGTTGCGGCCCGATCTGGTGTTGATGGATCTCGCCATGCCGGGCATGGGCGGCCTGGAAGCGACGCGCCGCCTGAAAGCTGAACACGATGCGCCGCGCGTCATCATGCTGTCGCTGCACGAGCATCCGATGTATCGCACGGCCGCCCGGGATGCCGGGGTCAACGGCTTTGTCTCAAAATCGAAGCTGGGAACCGCTCTACTGCCCATGATCCACTCGTTATTTCACGCAGCCATCGAGGACGCGGTGGCGAGTTGAAGAGGGAGGACTGCACACATGTTGACGAACGATAGCGAGAAAGCGCTGCACACACCATCAGGCCGGAAGGAGAATCTTGTGAACGAGGATAGTATGTCGAAGGGACCCGCTTCCGGTCAGCCGCTCATGTTCTCCCGCCGCCTCGTCAAAATCATGACGGTCATAGAGCGCTTTCGCGAAGAAGCGGAGCAAAGAGGCCACCAGCCATTTGCGGATGCGCTGCATAGCTGCAGGCTGGAAATATCCGCCGGCAATATGGAATGTCCGCTCGGCAAGCTCGTGGTGGACGAATCGGCGCGCACGGGGGTCTTTATGGCGTTTAATGCCAGTGCCCCGGCGCCACGCCGTCGCGATCCTGCTCCTGCAGAGGGGCGGCAGGCTCCGGCCGAGGTTACCCCCATGGTAGTCCTGGAATGGCAGAGTAAGTACGCCGCATTGTGGAGCCTCCTCAAAGAGGACGCCAAGCGGGCCGGGGACACGGATTGCCTGGAGGCTTTGGAGGCTTGCAACGATCTCACCCAGAAGCACCGGTGCCCAGTGAGGGAACTGATCGTGCAAAACCTGTGGCATGGAGACAAATCCTGAGCGGGTACGCCCGGGCGGAGGCGATGCCATGATACCGAACGACCACTTATCAACCGGCGCGCCGCTCTCAGCCACAGGCAGTCTTGCCTCGGTGCCCTGCCCAGAATGCGGAGGCGCACTGGCACGCCGCTCGCACCGAAGCGGTCTGGCTGAGAAAATGCTCATTGTCATGTATGTGTACCCTTTTCGGTGCCAGCTCTGCGGGTATCGGTTTTTCGCGCGGCAGTGGGGCATCCGCTATCACCGGATTTCACTGAACAGCGGAGTTCGTCGCCCTGTTGGGAGGCCGGTCCGAGCCGGTCAGTTTTTCGCTGTTCACTAAGGAGTCACCATGGAAATCGTCTGCACCCGATGCCGAAAGACCTACGTGCAAGCCGACCGGTACCGAGGCGTCCTCGACCACCTGCTGAAATGGACCTATCTGTATCCTTACGAATGCCAGGTGTGCCGGAACCGCTTCTACGTCATGCAGTGGGGCTACCGTCCCACGGATGTGTCGGTGGACCCCAACCAATACCGTTCGCGGCCGGTCCAGCTTCATGCCACGCTGATAGACGAGCGGGGCGAACGTGACGGAACGATCACCGATCTCTCCGCCAGCGGCTGTGCCATCAAAACCTTGCCACCACTACCCGAAGGCGCCATATTGGGCATCCGC
>JANOEZ010000090.1:0-12918 GCA_031413335.1 Nitrospirota bacterium | reverse complement strand
CGGCGCGCAGAAGAACGAGCGTTGGATTCTCGAGTCGCTGAGCGGTGATCTGCTGCTCATGCTGAATCTTTCCTTCCGGGTCCTTTACATAGACGGCAATCGGGTCGCCCTTGTTGTCGTTATGCAGATGCAGCGTAACCTTGTAGTAGCCTCGCTCGTCCGTCAGCGTCGTACTCACTACGGAGATACGCACATCTTTCGCGACAACTTCGACTCCTGAAATTGGCGCGCCGTCGGCTCCGCAGACCGACCCTTCCACCGTAAAGCGATGATCCGTCTCATGCATCGCCAACGCAACCGGGGCACCGGCCAGCCACGACCCGAGCCACACCGTCGCCCAGCCCAGCACTGCGTTCCCGATGAATGCGCTAAATTTCACGAAATCCGCACGCCCGCCAATCCCGTTTTGCATCGTCAATTGTGTACCCTTAAGAGGAAAACACTCGAAGAATACACAGGTTACGCGGGCGTCAGGGCGCACTCTTGTAGCATAGCTGGCAGATCGTGTCAATAATCTGATTGTCCTGATCGACACCTCGAATCGCCAGTGTTTATGGGGTATTTTGAGCGATTCGGAGCCGACTCGGACGCACAATTGCAGCGGTGTGTCGCGAGCTTTTCAGATTGGAATGGTGGGGAAAAAAGGCGCGGGAAGTTGGCGTTGCGTTATAGATGACCGCGCGCACGGGCGTCGGCTTCGGCCCGCTGGGCTTCAGTCTTTCGCTCGGATTCCTTTTTGGTGACCCACGCTTCCCAGGAGTTTCCGGATGCCGTGTCTTCCCCCGAGAACGCGATCGAAGCGACATCAGCATACACAACTTCACTCATGCCGCCCGACTCCGGGAACACCTGCAATCGCGGCTTCGGACCCGTCGCCTCGCGATTAAACAGGTACCCGACAATCTGCTTGCCCGATGTGAGCACGAGCGTCACATTGCCGCGATAATCGAACGCGAGTTCGACCGCCTCGGCCAATTCAGCCGGCGTGGTGGGACGAAACACCCGCCCCTCCAATTTCGCGTGCTCCGGCGTATGGTATTTTGAATCTGTCACGAGGAGCGAAGATTGAGGACGCTTACTCCGCCGCGCTACCGCGCATTGGGCGACAGCGTGACTTTGACCGTGCGGCCGAACCCGGACCAGGACCCGAACGTGTCGGCAACCGCAGACGCTTCATACCCGCAGTGGACCATACAGTCGGCGCACTTCTCGTTCCGGCCCGTGCCGTACTGATCCCACTCGGTGGCGTCCATCAATTCCTTGAAGGTGCTGGCATAGCCTTCCTGCAGCAAATAACAGGGTTTCTGCCACCCGAAGACGTTGTACGTGGGATTCCCCCACGGCGTGCACTGGTAGTCCCGCTTGCCCATGAGGAACTCGAGAAACAGCGGCGATTGATTGAACCGCCAGCCCCGCTTCCGGTTGCCCAGAATTTTCGCGAACAGCTCACGGGTCTTGTTGCGCTTCAGGAAATTCTTCTGGTCCGGCGCCTTCTGATAGCTGTAGCCGGGCGAGATCATCATGCCCTCGACGCCGAGTTCCATCATCTCGTCGAAAAACTTCCGGACGCGATCGGGACTGGCATCGTCGAACAGCGTCGTGTTGGTGGTGACGCGATGCCCCCGTTTCAGCGCTTCACGAATGGCCTTGAGCGCCACATCGTAGACGCCATCCCGGCACACGGCCAGGTCGTGCTCGTCGCGCAAGCCGTCCATATGGATGCTGAAGGTCAGGTACTTCGACGGCTGGTATTCGTCCAGCTTGCGCTCCAGGAGAATGGCGTTGGTGCAGACATAAATATACTTTTCGCGCTCGACAAGCCCCCGGACGATCTCGGCCATCTTGGGATGAATCAGCGGCTCCCCGCCGGGGATACTCACGATGGGCGCTCCGCATTCGTCGGCGGCGGCCCAGCACTGTTCTGGCGTCAAGTGCTTATCGAGCACGTGGTCGGGGTACTGGATCTTGCCGCAGCCGGCACAGGCCAGGTTGCAGCGAAACAGCGGCTCGAGCATGAGGACGAGGGGGTAGCGCTTCACGCCCCTGAGTTGCTGCGTGAGCACGTACTTCGCCACCGTGTACATCTGGGAAACGGGAACAGCCATCGGCCTCCAACTCCTGAAGAAACAACAGAGTGGATAGTACCACCCGCGCGCTTAAATCGTCAATGCATGTTACGTGCGGAGTGGAGGCGCCGGGCGGGTTCGAACCGCCGCATAACAGTTTTGCAGACTGCCCCCTTAGCCACTTGGGTACGGCGCCCCGCCGACATTATAACGGGACAATGACCAAATCTACAATGAGGACGTGCGTGAAGAAGAGCGAAAAAAGACTTACCGTTTATTGGGAAGGACGGGAATTTCACGGATGAGCGTGGAGGGACGATTCGAAGTCTGCTGCGACTGCATCCATTCGGACAGCCCGTTGTCGTCATGGCTTGGGGCAGGCGCCACTTCGCCGTTCGCTTCTTCAGCCTCTTTTTCCTTGGCCATCAATTCAACTTCCGGGATCAGGACATCCATCAACTGATCCATCGGCACCTTGCGCACCAGCTTGCCTTTTTTGAACAGGATACCGACGCCCTCGCCGCCCGCGATGCCGATGTCCGCCTCCTTGCCTTCACCGATGCCGTTCACGACGCAGCCGAGCACCGACACGTTCAACGGAACCTTGATGTGGCCGAGCTTTTTCTCGAGCTCGTTGGCCATCCGGATCACATCGATCTCGACGCGCCCGCAGGTCGGGCAGGCGATCACATTGATCCCGCGATGCCGCAACTCGAGCGATTTCAAAATTTCGAACCCAACTTTGACTTCTTCAACAGGATCGGCCGCCAGCGACACGCGGAGCGTATCGCCGATCCCCTGCGAGAGCAGCCAGCCGAGCCCGATGGCGGACTTGACCGCGCCGGTCATCGCCGTCCCCGCTTCCGTAATCCCGATGTGCAGGGGATAATCGGACTGCATGGCAAACATCCAGTAGGCATCGACCGCGTGTTTCACGTCGGAGGCCTTGAGCGACACCTTCAGATTGGTAAAGCCTTCGTCCTCGAGCGCGTGCACTGCGTTCAGCGCGGATTCGGCCAAGGCCTCTGGGCTGGGCCAGCCATACTTATCCAGCAACGGCCGCTCGAGCGACCCGCCGTTCACGCCGATCCGGAGCGGGATATTGCGCTCGTTGACGGCCTTGATGACCTCCTGCACCTTCCACCAGGCGCCGATGTTGCCGGGATTGATCCGCACGCAATCCACGACCTTGGCCGCTTCCAGGGCCAGGCGATGATCGAAGTGAATGTCGGCGATCAGCGGCACGGTCATCTGCGCCTTGATCTTGGGCAGCGCCGCCGCCGACTCCATATCCGGCACCGCGACGCGGATCACCTCGCAGCCGACCGCTTCGAGTTGCTTGATCTGGTCGACCGTCGCCTTGATGTCGCGCGTGTCGGTCGAACACATGGATTGGACGGCAATCGGCGCGTCACCGCCGATCTTGATCTTACCAACTTTGATCTGTCTGGTTTTGCGACGCGTGATGTGCATGCGACGTCCGTGCGTCCCTTAGCTGCCCTGTTCGTCCCCGTCCGCGCCCTTCAATCCTGGGAACGCCGCGCGCTGGCCCTGCTTCGCGCGGGGCCGGCTCTCGCTGGACGCCGGCTGGGCGGTGCTGATCCCGGCGGATACCTGTGTCCAAAGCCTCTTGGCTTCCTGATAGATGCCGTCGGCGGTCAATCCGTACTTCTCGCGGAGCAAATCCTGAGGCCCCTGTTCGATGTACCAGTCCGGCAACCCCATGAGCCGCGTCGGCACATTCGTGATGCCCTGATCGGAGAGCGACTCGAGCACCGCCGATCCGAAGCCGCCCATCTTGGCGCCTTCCTCGACGGTCAGGACGCACCGGACATGCTTCGCGACCTGGCCGATCAAGGCATGGTCCAGCGGCTTGACGAACCGCGCATTGATCACCGCGGCGGAAATGCCCTCCTGCTCCAGCCGCTCGGCCGCGTGCACCGCGTGCCACACGGTGACGCCGATGGCCACGATCGCGAGATCGGTTCCATCCTTCAGCAACTCGCCCCGGCCGATCGGGAGCGTCTTCATCTCCTGATCCATCGGCACACCGAGACAGGCGCCGCGCGGATAGCGCACGGACACCGGCCCGTCATGGGTCAACGACGTCTTGACCATGTGCTGCAATTCATTCTCGTCCTTCGGCGCCATGACGACCATGTTTGGCACATGCCGGAGGAAGGCGTAATCGAATGCGCCGTGATGCGTGGTGCCGTCCTCTGCGACCAGCCCACCGCGGTCGATCAGGAATGCCACCGGCAAATTCTGCGTCGCCACATCGTGCACGACCTGATCGTAGGCGCGCTGCAGGAACGTCGCATACATGCAGACCGCCGGTTTCAGGCCCTGCGTGGCGAGGCCTGCGGCAAACGTCACCGCGTGCTGCTCGGCGATGCCGACATCGTAGAGCCGGTCCGGAAATTCCTTCTCGAACCCTGTGAGGCCCGTGCCTTCGCACATGGCTGCGGTGATCGCCACGATCTTCGTGTCCTGGCGGGCCATCTTCGTCAACGCCTCAATGGCATGCGCCGTGTAGCTGGGCCGCGAGGGCTTCTTGGCCGGCACGCCGGTCTCGCGCACAAACGACGGACAGGCATGGAACCAGACCGGATTCTTCTCCGCCGGCTCGTAGCCAAGACCTTTCTTGGTGATGACGTGCAGCAACACGGGGCCCTTGAGCTTGAGCACATGGTCGAAAATCGGCAGGAGATGCTCGAAATTGTGCCCATCAATCGGACCGACGTACTGAAAGCCCAACTCTTCGAACAGCAGCCCCGGCAGGATCAGCCCCTTGGCCAGTTCCTCCGCGCGGTGCGCCATCTTCTGGACATCCTGCCCGATGTGCGGAATCGAACTCAGGATATGGCGCGCCTCTTCTTTGATTTTGTTGTAGAACTCGCCGGTAAAGGTACGGTTGAGATAGGCCGAAATCGCGCCGACATTTTTTGAAATCGACATCTGATTGTCGTTCAGGACCACCAGAAAATCCCGCTTGGTCCCGCCCGCATGGTGCATGCCTTCGAGCGTCATTCCGGCCGTCATCGCGCCGTCGCCGACCACGCAGACCACTTTATGATGCTCGCCCTTCTGGTCGCGCGCCGCCGCCATACCGTACGCCGCCGACACGCCGGTGCCTGCATGGCCGGCATTGAACGTATCGTAGACGCTCTCTTCCCGTTTGCAGAACCCGCTCAACCCACCGGACTGCCGCAGCGTATGAAACTGCTCCCGGCGACCGGTCAGCAACTTGTGCGCATAGGCCTGGTTGCTGGTATCCCAGACGATCTTGTCCTTCGGCGCATCGAGCGAATAATGCATCGCCACCGTCAACTCGATGACGCCCAGGTTGGACCCGAGATGCCCGCCGACGTTGGACACGACGGATACGATCTGCTCCCGGATTTCCTGGCAGAGGGCCGGAAACTGCTCCGGCGACATCCGCTTCAGATCAGCGGGACTATTGATGGTTTTCAACAATGACATAACCCTCTGCTCCTTCGGTAATACGCTTCTCCTGTTCAAGGTAAAAGCTGACGCGTACCTGGAATCTTCTGCGCGTGGCAATCCTGCAGATACTGGGTGCAGTTTCCCATAGAATTCTTTGATCTGTCAAGTGCTTGCGACCGCGCAGACTCTCTTAAAACGGGTAATCCAACCCGGCAAACACGGCCCCACCTTCCTTGCTGAAACCATAGTCAATCCGGCCGACAGTCCCGGGACGGACGACGCACCGAAAGCCAATCCCGGGGGTTGCCTCAAAATCCTTGAACTGGCGTTTCTTGAAGGTGTTGAACGTCTTACCCATGTCGATGAACGGCGCCACCTCGAACTCAGTCATGACATTGGCCACGCGCGTCCGCAACACGTGGATGCGCTGTTCGACGTTGAGCGACATCAGGTGATCGTCGATAAACCGGTCCACCCCGTACCCGCGCAGATTGTTCTGGCCGCCCAGGGAACTGCGCTCGTAGAAGGGCACTTCAAAGCCATGGGTTGTTTGCAGATTGCCTCGAACCACCAGGATCATCTGCTTCGACTCGCTCGGGAACAGTTTCTTGATCTCAATCTCCGTCCGGCTGTAGACCGGATTTTCCCCGTTGCGAAAATTCTGATTGAGCTCGGCGTAGGCGGTGATCTGCGTGCCGACGGTCGGTGAAATCAAGTTGTCGCGCGTATCGTAGTGAAACGTAATCCGATGTCCCAGCACGGCCGCCCCTCGCATGCCATCGGCAGTGGCCGTGGGTGGGTGTTCCATCGTATAGGGCAGTTTCCTGGCCCCTCCACGCTCGATGCGAACCTCCCGATAGCGTTGGCCGAGCGCGACCTGCGTCACTTCGTTGAGATAAGCGCCGAGCTTCCAGTTCGCGCGGAATTCGCGCGCCGTGTAGTTGGTTTCATCCTGCTCGACAGTCTGCTGGCTGATCCCGAAGAACCGCGACGTGGCGTTCTTGAAGAACGACGCCCCGATGTTGAACGCATAGCGGCCGTCACTGAGCGCCGGGTCCAGGTAACTGAAGACCAGCTTGCGCTCGATCCGCTCGGTGAACGACGCCTGAAACCGCGTCTGGCGTCCACCCGGATCGTACTTGAACACATTGTACGTCCCGCGCATGCCGAGAAAGGAGTTGTGTACGAGCATCGGCGCATGGATGTACTTCAACTCTCCGTCAGGATCGGTCACGATAATCGGGACGATCACGCCGAAATCATTGCCGTCGTTACGCGTGGTGGACGCACTCGGAATGGGGAAGTACGTCGTGTCCGCGCAGGCACGGTCCGCGAAGAGCCAGGCTGCCAGCACACACAGCACAGCCGGGACCAGGGCGACACGGGATGCGACCATCTTCATGGCAGACGTGATGCCGTGGGCGCTTATTCTTTTTCTGAGGCGGTTTTGATCTTGACGAACTGGTCGGACTTTTCCCGCAATTGCTTGACGAGATCGTCATACCCGGACGTCCGGATGATCTTGGCAAACTGGCCCCGGTAATTGCTCACCAGGCTCACGCCGTCCACGACCACGTCGTAGACCCGCCAGTCCCCGCCTTTACTGAGCAGGCGATAGTCCAACGGGATTTCCACTTTTCCGGACGCCGCCTTCGTTCGCACCTCGGCATAGTCGCCCTCCAACCGTTCGCTCAGATAGTGGATTTGCTCGCCTGAATACCCCTCAACCTTGTCGGCGTACGAATTGGTCAGGAGCTTCATGAACAGATGGACGAATTCCGCGCGTTCTTTCTCATCCAATTTCTGCCATTGCGCCGCCAGCGCCCGCTTGGCCATCTCCTCGTAATTGAACCGGTCGCCCACGACCTTCTCCAATACCTTGCGGCGCTCCTGCGTCCGCTCAGGCTTTTTCAGGCCCTGATCGGTCAAAATGCGAATCACCTCGTTGATCGTGCCTCTCATGGCTTCCGTGGCGGGCCCGCCTGCCAGCGCCGGCGTCGCGCTCCACGCCACGGCCAGCAACATGGCCGCGCCCGCGCCAACAGACACCCTCACAGACCGCATGCACCGATAGGTTTTGATTGCCGATAACATAGTCGCTCCTGTTACGCCGTGGCCACGCTCAGCGCGCGGGCGTGATTCATTTCACCTTGCCGTGCACATACTGGCTGACCAATTCCTCCAGATCCAGCCCCGATTCCGTGTCGCGAATCTTGCCGCCCGGTTTGAGTTCTGCTCCGCCCCCTCCCGGCGACAATGACACGAACTTTTCCCCGATAATGCCGCGCGTTTTCACCGACGCGATCGTGTCGTCATACAAGGTAATGCTGTCGTTGATGGCGAAGGTGGCCACGGCGCGATCGGTGTTCAGGCGAATGGCCTTGATCCGCCCGACCTCCACGCCGGCGATTTCGATTGAGGCCCCCGGACGCAGTCCCGACACGGTGTCGAACTCGGCGTCGACGTGGTACAGATGCCCGCCGATCACCTCCAGCTTGCCGAGTTTGATCGAGAGATAGCCGAGACACACGAGTCCGATGAGCACGAACAGGCCCACGGCCAGTTCCAGCTTGGTTTTTTCCATATTCATAGCCACACTCCGTCCAGTTAGTGTTTGAGCGACACCGTCCCGCCGACCGTGATGAATTCGCGCACCATCGGATCGGTGATTCGCTGAAAGTCGGCGGAGGGCGCCATCGCGGCGATCCGGCCCTGCTCCAGCATCGCCACCCAATCCGAGATGGAGAAAATTTCAGGAATCTCGTGGCTCACCATCACCGCCGTGAACCCGAACGTCCGGTGCATGTCCAGAATCAATTGATGGATCGTATTCGACATGAGCGGGTCCAGACCGGTCGTCGGCTCGTCGAACAGGATGATCTCCGGCTCCATCACCAGCGCCCGGGCCAGGCCGGCCCGTTTCTTCATGCCTCCGCTCAACTCGGCGGGAAACTTATGCCCCATGCCGGCCAACCCCACCCGCTCCAGCTTTTCGTCGACACGGCCCTTCACCTCCGGCTCGGGCAGGCGCAATTTCTCCCGCAGGGGAAACGCCTCATTGTCGAACACGGTCAGCGAGTCGAAGAGCGCGGCGCCCTGAAACAGCATCGCAAACTGCTTGCGCACGTCGTTCAGCGCCTTCCCGCGCAGCCGCGAGATCTCGACGTCATTGACCCACACCTCGCCGCGGTCCGGCTGGAGCAGACCGATCATGTGCTTGAGCAGCACGCTCTTGCCCTCCCCGCTGCGGCCGATGATCGTCGTCAGCTTGCCCTTGGGAATCTCGAGCGTGGCCCCCCGCAGGACCTGTTGCTTCCCGAAAGCTTTTTCGACATTCACAAGTTTAATCATGCACGCGCTCGCGTATTTCGGCTGACAAGCTGCAAGTTCCAAGCTGACAAGAATTCACGGATTCGGACGTGCCGCTTGTCAGCTTGCACGCTTGCCACTCTACAAAAGAACCGACGTCAGGAAATAATCCCAGACCAGAATCATGACGGACGAGAGTACGACCGCTTCGGTCGTCGCCGTCCCGAGCCCTTCCGCGCTCATCCCCGTGTAATAGCCCTTGTAGCAGCAGACCCAGCTGATGATCAGTCCGAAACTGATCGATTTCCAGATGCCGCCATAGATATCCTTCCACTCCACCGCCGCTTCAATCGAGCTCCAATAGGCCCCGGCATTGATGTTCAGCAGATCCACGCCAACCACATAGCCGCCGTAAATGCCCACGACGTCGAACAACGCCACCAGCAGCGGCACGCCGATCAGGCTGGCCACAATTTTCGGCGCAATCAGATACTGCAACGGATTGACCGCCATCGTATCCAGCGCGTCGATCTGCTCGGTGATCCGCATGATGCCGATCTCGGCTGTCATCGCCGATCCGGCCCGCGCCGTCACCATCAGCGCCGCGAGCACCGGACCGAGTTCCCGAATGATGCTGAGCGCCACGGCCGATCCGAGCGCCGCTTCCGATCCGTATCGGCGCAGCGTGTAGTAGCCCTGCAGCCCCAGCACCATACCGGTGAACCCCGCGGTCAGCACGATGACGAACGTGGATTTAAACCCGATGAAATGAAGCTGCTTGACCATCTGAAAGAACCGGAACGGCGGCCGGGTCAGCCAGCCGAACGTGGAGAGCAGGAAGAGGAGCATCCGCCCCATCTCCTGGATCATCGAAAGCGTGGTGCCGCCAAGACGCTGAATCGCAGCCGTCATCGTCTCGCCTCACACAAGACAATATGGAATTGTGGGTGCATACGCCGGTCCGAACACCCCTCACGGATCAGCACGCGCGTCATTTCTGAAACAATCGAACGCGTGGTGCCGCCAAGACGCGTGACTGCGCTGGTGATCATGAGCCCTTTCTTGCCATGCCCGACAGAGCCACCCTACGACAGGTCGTCCACAAACCGCTCGAAAAATCGGCTCATCCGATCGGTGGCCGTCCGCATCTGCGCGCGCAGGCGGAGAAATCCCCCCACGCAGGACGGCGCCGCCACGCAGGCGGCCAACCCCTTCAGCCAATCGGCAGGATGCATAAACAGATTGAGATCCACCGGGAGACTCTCATCCACGAGATCGGACACGCTGCGGATGATCGCGAACGGAACATTGTGCCCGGCCGCCGTTTCCGCCAACGCGGCACTCTCCATGTCCAATCCCATCGCTCCCGTCATCTCTGACATAGCCTGTTTTTCGGCCTGATGCCACAGAATACGCGGGGCCGTCACACACGATCCGGTTTTCACCGGCAACCCGGCCTGCGCCGCCGCCCGCATCGCCGCGATCACAATATCAGGCGCGCACAGCCGTGTGACGTGCTCGGACGCCTCGTGATCGTCCGCCTCCATCCGCACGTCGGTCCCGACCATCAGATCTCCGATCTGCGCGGGCACCAACGCACAGGCCAGACCAGCCGACACAATCAAATCCAACGGATGTTCGCGCAACACGTCACGACACGCGGCGGCAGCCTTCTCGATGCCCACACCGGTTTGCGCCACAACCACTTCGCTGCGTCCCCGTTGTCCGACGAAGCACCGCACGGCACCATGCCGGTGCGTGTGGCCGTCGGTGAGAATCCGCCGCACCGCGGCATACTCCCAGAAGGTCGCCGTGAAAATTCCGATCCGCTTCATGCAGGCCTGCGCCGGACCGGACGACTCACGGCGCCCCTCCCGACCAGAGAGTGCATGTCCAACGCCTGCTGCATGCTGTGTACGGGTGCCGGAGGGCGACGGCTTAGAGCCCGGGCCGGAACGTGTCCGCCCTGCGAACGGCCTGGCGCAGTTCATCCGCCCGCATCTGCCCGCGAGCCCTGACGTTGCGATACATCGCAAGCGCCCAGAGCGGGAAATACTGACAATACCAATGGTAGCGAAGATAGAACACGCGCGGGAAGCCGGTGCCCGTGTGCCGAACCTCTTTCCATGACCCATCTTCACGCTGATGGCGCAGCAGATAGTTGATCCCGCGCACCACGCTGAGAGAATCCGACACGCCGGCCGCCAGCAGCGACATGAGCGCCCAGGCCGTCTGGGAGGGCGTGCTCTCGCCCCGGCCGGCCATGGCCTGGTCGGCATAGGACAGGCAGGACTCGCCCCATCCCCCGTCTGGATTCTGCTTCGCTTCCAACCATTGCACAGCCTGCCGCACGTAGGGCGCCGACACGTCCTCCCCGATCGCCCGCAAGCCGACCAGGACCGACCAGGTGCCATAGATATAATTGACACCCCAGCGACCGTACCAACTGCCGTCCGCCTCCTGCTGGTCCTTGATGAAGGCAAGGGCCCGCTTCGCCGCCGGATGCGTACGATCATAGCCCAGCGCGCCCAGCATCTCCAGGCATCGGCCGGCCAGATCCTCCGTCGGCGGATCCAGCAGTGCGCGGTGGTCGGCAAAGGGAATGACGTTGAACACCATGTGGTTGTTGTCCACGTCATAGGCGCCCCAGCCGCCGTTCGAGCTCTGCATGGCCATCACCCACTGGTAGCCGCGCCGGATGGATTCTTGTTGCGCCTGACGGTCTGTCATGCGCAGTTTCGCCAGCGCCATGATCACCACCGCAGAGTCGTCCACATCCGGGTACCGTTCGTTTTCGAACTGGAAATACCAGCCGCCCGGCTCAGTCTTCTCGGTCGCCGAGGACTCGATCCAATCTCCGACCGTCGTGGTCTGTTTCGAGATCAGCCACTGCCCCGCCTTCAGCAAGGCCGGATGATTCTGCGGCAAGCCCGTCTCGATCAAGGCATTGATGGACAGCGACGTATCCCAGACCGGCGAGAAGCAGGGCTGCAGGTGCAGGGTCTCGACTTTTGCCTGCCCCTCGCGGACCGTTTCGTAGACTTCCAGATCCTCGATTTCCTTCAGCGCCTTCGCCAGCAGCGGATGGTCCGCGCTGTAGCCGAGACAGTGCAGCGCGACGGCGGAGTTCGCCATGGCCGGATAGATCGCCCCGAGCCCGCCGCTGCCCCGCATATGATCCAATGTCCAGACGATCGCCTTCTGGACCGCCGTCTCCCGGAACGCCTGGTACGGCATGCGCTCGTAGAGCTTGAGCAGCCGGTCCAGCGTGATGAAAAAATTTCTCCAGGTGAACCAGGCCGCGTCCTTCTTGAAGGGCGGCACATCCCCGTAGTCCATCAGTTCACGCGGCGTCACAAAGAGCTCCGCGATCCCCTCTTCCTCGGGAATCCGGCAGACCGGACGATGCGCGAAGACGATCAGGAGTGGAATCAGCACGGCGCGGGTCCAGTAGGAGACTTCGTAAATACTGAAGTAGAACCGCTTGGGCAACAGCATGATTTCCGGCGGCATGCTGGGCAGCCCATACCAGTCGTACTGGTCGAACAGCGCCAGAGTGATCTTGGTGAACACGTTGACCGACGCGACGCCGCCCTTGGCGTGAATGCACTCGCGCGCCTGGCGCATGCACGGCTCGTCCGGAGAGACGCCCGACAATTTCAACGCGAAGTAGGCCTTGACGGAGGCGCTGATCTCGGAGGGACCGCCCGAGTAAATCGGCCAGCCGCCATCCGGAAGTTGCGCGATTTTGAGATAGCGGACGGCTTTGCGTTCGCGCTCCGGATCCACGACGTTCAGGAACCGGCGGAGCATCAGATACTCCGACGTCAGCGTCGTATCCGCCTCCAGTTCGGCGACCCAGAATCCCTCCACCGGGTGCTGGCGGTCCAGGATCCATCGCTGGCTGAGACGAATCGCTTCGTCCACCGACTCGTGCGAAGCCGCATGGGTGAGCCGGCGCACCGGCGCATCGACCGGAACGGGATGCGGATTGTGGGACACCAGGCGGAGCACCGCCTGGGGCGCATAGGCCTCGACCTTTTCCCGGACCTTGTCGGGAACCGATGCGAAGAAACGATCGGATAAGCGAGCGAGT
>JANOEZ010000089.1:0-1069 GCA_031413335.1 Nitrospirota bacterium | reverse complement strand
AGGTAGAAGGCAGACAGCGTGATCGTCCGCTGCGGACGCTCATCCAAATCGCCTTGGCCCTCCGCGCTACCGCGCAGAAACGGGCCTTCTTGGATCAGCACCATCGGCGCCCCATCTTTTCCAATTAACTCAGTAAGAGCGGAAGCGGCGGGTGTTACGGCTACCAGCAAAATGAGTAAAAATGTGAGGAAGGAAAAGATTCCTGACACCTTTCTTATCTTTCAACTCGAAAATAGTTCCTTCTCAATGCGAGCCATGTACTTATTGGTGTAAAAAAGATCTGGCTCATGCCGAACCGGGCGTACCAAAATCCGAAAATCGGGCGTGGCAGGCGAATTGGCATCGAAAGTCACGAGCCCAATACCGAATATTTGGCATAAGGAATCAAGCCGAGACTTTTCTTCGTCTTGGGATTGGCGGGGAACCACAAGATAGACCTTGTGGCTAAATAGCTTATAAGCGCACACCTGTCCAAATGCCGTAACAAGCTGCGCCGTATCAGTTTTTATCTCAGCCGAAACGATTTCAGTAGCTCCCTTTATGATATCGCTTCGCTGCGATTCGCGCTTGCCAACAACATCAGGGGTTCCCCATTTGTCCTTGAATACGTTGCCACCAAGTGGGATGGCGTGAGTTACGTCTTCAATTTCGTTCTTGAGCCAGTCGGCAAAAGGACCGTAGAAGTCTTCCTCTTTGATTTTGCTGGCAACAACAGCGGAGGTTAGTACCCCTTCAGGTGTCTCTAATTGAGCAGGCTTATATTCCAACAGGCGAAAAAGGCCTTTGGAGGGTTTGTAAATTTTTTCCGGATAGACGGCGTCCAAGTTCCAAATGCAGCCGTTGATAGTGTTTGGCTTGAAACTGCTATCACGGGCCAGAATTTTTGCGTGGAGCTCAGAATAACGCAGACCTTGGGGATGCTGTTTCAGTAACTCAAGCGCTGCCGCTTTGATACGCGCGGTGATTTTCGTAGTCTGTTGCATATAGGGTTCAAACGCTCCGCTCAGCTGCTATCCGCAATTCGGCGGGCGCACGTACTGTTCCTCGCAAGGCCCACTTCCTTGAGCTT
>JANOEZ010000088.1:0-1056 GCA_031413335.1 Nitrospirota bacterium | reverse complement strand
GGGCAGGCGCAGGCGGCCTACGCGCAGGAGAGCTATGCGTGGGCGGATGTGCCGTCGAATGCGGACTTGCTGTTCGATCTGGGGCAGTCGAAGCAGAGACTGGTGGCCGCGCAGAAGGCCAACGATCAGCAGGCTGCCGCGGCCTGGAAGCGCCAGCACAAGTTCCAGCGACGACTGTTTCGGACTGTGGAGCTGCAAGTCGGCGACAGCGGGTTACTGACCTCGATCGCGGCCTCCTATGAAGCGGCGGCCACGTTCAAAAATCTGATCGGTGTCGTGACCGCCCAGCAACTCCACCAGTACGTGTCGAATCCCGCCAGTCGTGGCGAGGTCAGGCAGAAAATCAAGGAAAAGTTTTCGTCTGCCGACTGCGTCGAGACCTATGAGTTGTTGGATGATGCAGCCAAACGCGTGGACCGTCTGGGCGACAAGGAACGCCGTGCCTGCCTGGTGCGGTTCCTGCGGGATTTTCTGACACTGCGCCGGGATCTTCGCGGCTATCACCTTGTACAGAAGGCCATGGCGCAGATTCAGTTGCTGGAGGATCCGAACCATCTCAAGCTGTCGAAGGCCAACAACACGCTGAACGAATTTCTGGCGACGAAGGAGGAAGGCGCAGTTTCCAAAACGGTCATCGGCCATACGATCCTCAAGGCGGATGTGCGGGGGTCCACGACCATCACGGCGGCGTTGCGCAAGCAGGGGCTCAATCCGGCGTCGCATTTCAGCCTGAATTTTTTCACGCCGATCAACGCCCTGCTGGACACCTACGGAGCGGGCAAGGTGTTCATCGAGGGCGACGCGGTCATCCTGTCCATCATGGAATATGCGGAGGCGTCGGAGCAGCACATGAGCGTCGCGCGCGCCTGCGGGCTGGCCAAGCGGCTGTTGGACGTGGTGCAATTGCAGAATGTCGCCTGCCGGAAAGCCGGCCTGCCCGAATTGGAGTTGGGCATCGGCCTGGTCTACAGCTCGGAGCCGCCGGCCTACCTGTTCGACGGGGAGACGCCGATCATGATCTCCTCTGCCATCGGGAAGGCCGATCGGACCTCCTCC
>JANOEZ010000087.1:0-1076 GCA_031413335.1 Nitrospirota bacterium | reverse complement strand
GGCCCTGCGCCAGGTGCTCATCGACACGCTGATCCTCCTGGCCGTGGTCGAAGTCTTCAAGACCACCCTGACCTACTTCTCGGAAGGCCGCGTGAAGGTGACCTTTATCGTGGATACCATCCTGGTCGTCATGCTGACCGAAGTCATTTCGGAATGGTTCAAGGGCGAAGGCTTGTGGCACATGGTCGCCTTGGGGGTGATCCTATTGATTCTAGGCGCGATGAGGATTGTCGCGGTCCGGTGCTCTCCGAAACAGGGCGATTCCGTCTATGAAACGTTCTAGCCCTGCGCTCGAATTTTACCGGCATTTAACGAAGTCGTGATGGAGCGGCTACGTGGCTGGTGCATGCTGCTTGGTGTAGCGTTTCTCCTGTGACCTCAAGCTCTCCCAGGGTTGTGCCCCCTGGGAGGGCTTGAGCGAATAAAAAAGGAGAGCCCAATGAAATGCCCCTACTATCGTCCGATCCGTGTAGAGCCATTGTGCATGGGGACCGTGGTCCCGTTTGAGCCAAGCGAGAAGGATATGGAGTACTGCGCGACAGATCGGCACCGATGGTGTCCGCTGTTCCGCAATGTCGGCCACGATCTGGCGCGTGCGGCTCAGCAAGAAGCCGTCCACGCGACGGGGTGAGCGTCGGGATAACATCCGAACCGCCGGGGACTGCGATGCCGCTACTGGTCTTTCCAAAAACGCAGCTGTTGAGAGCGCTGAAGGTCGGTGAAACCGTACCCATTCCAGAGCTGATCGCCCGCCTGCCTGAGTTCAGATGGCGGGAGCTGTTTCTCACCATCAAGGCCCTCAATCGCCAGGGCGCTATCCGCCTGCACCGTCAGGGCTACGACTTCTTTGTCTCATCGCTGCCCGCCCCTTCCCATGTGTCGTCTGCAACCGCTTACGCGCATGCGCGCTAAGTGATTTCCTGTCACGGATGTCCTGGCACGAAGAGGCCTCAACGAGCCATAACTCATTGATAGATAAAGCGATAATTCTTAACTTTCTTTTCACCCCACGTTTCGAGTACCTTGCAATGCCCTACTGGACAGGAATCTAGCGCCATGCCCGTCGGCGCGGGTGC
>JANOEZ010000086.1:0-1404 GCA_031413335.1 Nitrospirota bacterium | reverse complement strand
TAGCGGCCGATGTAATCCAGCCCGACGTCGCAAAAGGTGCACTGCTTCCAGTAACAGCCGTGCGCGATTGTGAGTTTGTTCCAATGGCCGTCCGACCAGAGGCGGTGCATGGGATTGAGCGTGTCGAGAATGGAGAGGTATCGATCCAACGGCAGGCCGGCGTAGGTCGGTGCGGCCCCCTCGGCCATGCTGATGTCGGACTCACGCGCGCCGTCCCGCCAGACGACCGCGCCATTCACGCGCGCAAACGTCCGTTTGAGTGCCTGCTGGTCCCGCGTGCCCGACAGATGTTCCAACAAGCACTGCCAGGGCCGCTCGCCGTCATCGAGCATGACGTAATCCAGATACTCGAACACGCGCGGGTCACTGAGCCGCCGCAATTCCGTGTTGGCGTAGCCGCCGCCCAGTACGATCGTCACCTCAGGCCGCCGCGCTTTCAGCGCCTGCGCGACACGAAAGGCCCCGTAGAGATTGCCCGGAAACGGCACGCTCACCCCGACCACGGTCGGATCGGCCGCGCCCATATGCCGCCAGAGGGCGTCCAGCATCCACTCGTCCGTCAGGCTCGGCGCCGGCGCAAGCGCCTGCAGGATCGTGTCGAACGAACCGGCCGACGTCCCGACGTGCTCCGCGTAACGGCTCAATGCGAATTGGGGTGCCACGGTCTCATGCACCAGATCGGCGAGGTCTTCCAGGTAGAGCGTGGCCAGATGCTTGGCCTGGTCCACGCCTGAGGCAGTCAGAGAACGGGAGCGGGACGCAAAGCGAGGACCCTGTGGCAGAAACCGTCCCTGGCAAATTCTGGGCGCCAGACTGAGATCGCGCCCCTGAAGAAACGCGACCACGGGATCGATCGTCTGCAGATAGGCCGACTCCAGCGCCAGCATCTGTCGCGCTTCGCCCGGGGCTTCGCTGCCGAGCGCACGCACGGCGTCGAACACGCGGGATAATCCGGCACGCGAAAACAGCGCCAGCACCATTTCAATCCCCAGATCGGCCTGGTGAACCGTGTGACCGCGGGCGCGAAGAAAGCCGGTCAGGTATGCCGTGGACGGATAGGGCGTGTTGAGTTGGGTGAGCGGAGGAATCAACAGCAGGAGCGAAGACGCCATGGCAGACAAGAACTACCATATCGCCGTATCCGGCTGCCAGGCTTCGGTCGCGGCCCCTAACTATCCGTCAGCCGCTCGTAGAGCGCGACCAGGGGGCCGCGCCGTACATAGCCGACGACCAGCAGAAGGCCGAGGATGACAAGCGGAACGGGGACGGCCATCATTTCGTGATGGACCAAGTGGGTGAGTGCGGCGCCGAGCATCGTGACACCGAGCAACAAAACGGAAAATACAGTAACACGCGGTACCAACAACCCGATTGCACCTGCCGCCTCGATCGCACCGATGACAT
>JANOEZ010000085.1:0-1610 GCA_031413335.1 Nitrospirota bacterium | reverse complement strand
GGTACCGTGATGGATTTGCACCATCTGCCCCGTCGCCATCAGCTTCTTCCGATCAAGCCCCCCACATTTTGTGATGTGCCCCCTTTGAAACCAGCGAGCGGCCGGGCACACGCCACTCTCGCTGCAATTGTTATGGCAACGTCACGCGCGGCACGCCGGACGCCGGATGGCGGTCGACGAGCACCGGGCAGCGATAGACCGATTCGATCACCTCCGGCTGCAATACTGCGGAGGGCGCGCCAAGTCTAACCAGGGCGCCGTCCTGCAACAACAGCAGCCGGTCGCAGTATTGACTGGCCAGGTTCAAATCATGCGAGACCCACACCACCGTCAGGCCCTGCTCGCGGTTGAGCCGGCGCATGATCGTGCAGATATCGACCTGGTGGCGCAAGTCGAGAAACACCGTCGGCTCATCCAGCAACAATATCCTTGGCGTCTGCGCCAGCGCGCGCGCGATGAAGGCCCGCTGCCGCTCACCGCCGGATACATCGCTGATCGCCCGGTCCGCCAGGTGGAGAATCTCCATGGCATCCATGGCCTGTTCGGCCACGCGCACGTCTTCAGCCGTTTCCCATCCGAACCCGCCCAGCACCCCGCCGGTCCGGCGGTGCGGAAACCGTCCCATCAGCACGAATTCCGCCAGCGAGAATGGAAACACCACCGAGCTTTGCTGCGGCACATAGGCGACGATCCGCGCCAGGTCCTGCCGCGCAAACGAACTCAGGGGACGCTCCTGCAACTGAATCGTCCCCTGAGACGGCGGCAGGATCGCACCGAGCAGCTTCAGCAGCGTGGACTTGCCGGAGCCGTTCGGGCCGATGATGCCGAGGATTTCCCCCTCGCGCACCTCGCAGGTCAGGTCGCGCAGCGCCCACCCGTCCGTCCCGCCTCCTGCCGATTTCCGGCGCGGCCCATAGCTGAACGCCGCATGCTCGACGCGATAGGCCACGGCGGTCTCGCGTTCCGGTTGAACCGCTCGCATCACAACGCCCTCCCGCCTTTTCGAGCGATCAGGAGATACAGAAAGAACGGCGCCCCGACGAGCGCCGTCATGACACCGACCGGCAGTTCGGCCGGCGCAAGGGCCGTCCGCGCGACGGTATCGGCAATGACAAGAAACATCCCTCCGACAAACGCGCAGGCCGGCATCAACAGACGATTATCCGCTCCACACAGCATGCGGACCGCATGGGGAACCGCCATGCCGACGAATCCGATCAAACCGCTGACCGACACCACCGCCCCCGTGAGCAGCGCCGTCGTCACCAGGAGCGTCCGCTTCACACGTTCCACGTCAACGCCAAGCGACCGCGCAGAATCCTCGCCTACGGTCAACAAATTCAGCGCGCGCGCCTGCCGCGCCAGCAGTAGCCCGCCGATCGTCAGAAACGTTGTGACCACCGACAACGAGAGATCGTCCGGCGCGGCGAGCGAGCCCAGCATCCACGACAGAACGCGGAACGCATGCGTGGGATCCATCAGAGACGTCAGGAACATGATCAGCGCGGAGAACAGCGCGTTAATGATCACCCCGGCGAGCAGCAAGGTATGCACGGACAGATAGCCATAGGCGGCGGCGATACGATAGAGCAACGCCAGCGACAGGAGGC
>JANOEZ010000084.1:0-5626 GCA_031413335.1 Nitrospirota bacterium | reverse complement strand
AGTCCGAGCGTTGCAAGCCGAGCCGGACGGCTATCTGGCGGCCCTGCGGTACGTGGATGGCGAGTTCGAACGGTTTTTTTCCGACGCGCAACGGCGCGGGTTGCTCAAGAACACCGTCGTGTTCATTCTCGGCGACCATGGCCGCCACGAGCCGATCGGACGGACCGACCAGGAACAACTGATCGGCCATTTTCTCGCACCGTTCTTCATCTGGGTGGACGGGTCGTTGCGCAGCGCGTCGAATTACAAGCCGCGCGTCGTCGGAACGATTGCCAGCCAGGTGGATGTGGCGCCGACCATTCTGGCAATGAACGGGCTGCTGCCCCGGGTGTCGCCGTTTCTCGGGCGCGATGTGAGCTGCGCGCTGGCGGTGGAGTGCCAGGAAAGCAATACGGCGTTCCTCAGCAGCGCCGATGACGAGAGCATCGGGCTTGTGGACCGCGAGGGGATTCTGTCCTACTCGTTCCGAACGGAGACTCTGGCACAGGCCGATGTGAATCTTGAAGGTCCGCCGATTCGCCGGTTGCCGACCGATCCGAGCGTGGCCATGCGGTATCGCCGCATGCTGGGACTCTATGTCGGCGTCAACAGTCTGATCGAGCAAGGCCGGGTCTGGTCCCGGAAGGAACTGGGAGGCGCGTTGTGAGTGGCAGCGCACTGAAAGTCTCGGCGGTCGTCATCGCGTATAACGACGAGCCCAACATGCGGGCCTGTCTGGAGTCCGTGACCTGGGCCGACGAGCTGATCGTCGTGGATTCCCACAGCACCGACGCGACGGAGACAATCAGCCGCGAGTTCACCGAGAAGGTGTATCAGCATGACTTCCAGGGGTTCGGCAAACTGCGCAATGACGCGGTGGCGCACGCGACGCATGACTGGGTGTTCAGTCTCGACACGGACGAGCGCGCCACGCCTGAGATTCGCGACGAGATCCGCCGCGTGTTGGCGGAGGGGCCTGCATGCGACGCTTATTTCGTGCCGCGCCGAAACTATTTTCTCGGCCGGTGGGTTCGCCGTTGCGGGTGGTATCCCGACTACCGCCAGCCGCAACTCTTCCGGAAAAGCCGCATGCGGTATCGCGATGAAGTGGTGCATGAAGGCGCCGAGGTCGAGGGGAAAACCGGCTATTTGAGCGAGCATGTTCTGCAGTATCCGTTCCGCGACCTGGACCACTATCTGGCCAAGATGGACCGGTATTCCGATTTGATGGCCGAGCGCATGGTGCAGCAGGGGCGCCGATTTCGGGTCCATCAACTGATCACGCATCCCTGCTTTACGTTCGTCAAGATGTACCTGGGGCGCGCCGGGTTTCTGGAGGGCATGCCGGGGCTGATTCTCTCGGGCCTCTACGCCTATTACACGTTCATCAAATATGCGAAATTCTGGGAGTTGAGTCGGGGGCGGACATGAAGGTCAGCGGCTTCACCTTTTGCCGAAATGTCGTGAAGTATGACTACCCGGTGGTGGAGTCCATCCGCTCGATTCTTCCGATCGTCGACGAGTTCATTGTGAATGTCGGCCGCTGCGAGGATGGCACGCTCGAACTCATCCGCTCGATCGGCGACCCCAAGATCCGCATTATCGAGTCGGTCTGGGACGAGAGCCTGAAAAAAGGCGGCTTGATTTACTCTCAGCAGACCAATATCGCGCTGGCGCAGTGCGCCGGCGATTGGGCGGTGTACGTGCAGGGCGACGAGGTCATCCACGAGCAGGATCTGCCCGCCCTTACCCGTGCCATGGAAGCCAACCTGGACAACCGGTCGGTCAGGGGACTGCTGTTTCGGTATCTTCATTTCATGGGCGATTACTGGTCCCTCAATCCTTGGTTTTACCACCGGGCCGTGCGCGTCATTCGGAACAGCGGTGAGATTGAATCGTGCGGGGACGCCGTGGGCTTCCACCTGAAAGCCACGAGTCAGTATCTGCAAAGCGGGCCCAAAGAGTGGCTGGCGGACTCCGGCGCGAGGATGTTTCATTATGGCTGGGTCAAGGAGCCCAAAACGATGCTGGCCAAAAAGAGGGAGCAGGTCACGGTGTACACGGACCGGCTTTCGCCGGCGGACGAACGGCAGATTGCGAGCGAGGATTGGATCTTTGAGGAATACGACATTCTCAAGAATTTCACCGGGGCGCACCCGGCGGTGATGCGTGAGCGGGTAAGCCGGTTTCCAAAGCTGAAACCGGGCCGTAACCGGTGGCTGGAACCGGCTTTCTATCGCGCCATTGCCCAAAAAGGCTTCCGGGGGTAGCCGGTGTTGCGACAGGAACGCGCGTGAAGCGACTGCCACTGTTAAAACGCCCGTACTTCGCCCGGAGGATTCTGGAGATCGGGCCCGGACACAATCCCTTCAAGGGCGTCACGCATTTATTGGAGATGGACGTCCACGAGGGGCGCGAACGGGGCGGCAATGCCCTGCTCGTCCCAAAGACCGCGAAACTGATCGTCGGGGAAGCCACCGAATTGCCGTTCGGGCCAGGCGCATTTGACTACGTGTATGCGTCCCATGTGCT
This sequence comes from Nitrospirota bacterium, assembly GCA_031413335.1. GTDB lineage: Bacteria > Nitrospirota > Nitrospiria > Nitrospirales > Nitrospiraceae > 2-02-FULL-62-14. The sequence goes on along the minus strand of JANOEZ010000084.1, from coordinate 3,115 downwards.
GGAGCACGTGGAACAGCCTGAACGCGCCTGCCGTGAAATCATGCGGGTGGGTAGGGCAGGGTACATTGAAACGCCCTCGCCCTTTCTTGAGCAGGGCATGGCCTTGAGGGACGAGACGTCGCCTGAGCATTGGTTCCACAGGTGGTTCGTATTTTCCGTCGGCCCGGACCGTCTGGTGTTTGAGCCGAAAACCCCCAAGCAGGTCGGGTGGTTCTGCTCGTGCGAGGACGGGCAGTTTCTGAGGGAGTTCTACGGCAGCCTTGATTTTCGCGATGCGCAGCATTGTTTTCGGCGCGAGGCCAAGACAACGACCTTTTATTGGGCGGACGGCTTTTCGGCGGAAGTCAGGAAGACGGGGCTGGATTGCCGGCAAAGCGGGCGTCTCTGCCGGTTCGCCGGCATGAGGGAAGCGCTGGTGGGCAGTTGCCGGGATCTCTTTCGCAGCCATCGCGTGCTCCGGCTCAAGCGGAAATTTCCAGGCTGCCGGACGGTGTTTCGAAAATACGGGCATGCCACAATGCTGATTGGGTAAAAATGTTTTTCTGGTTAAGATGTTTTTCTGGTTTGTCTTGTTCATGGGCAACAGCCAGGATGCTCCGTGAAACCAGGTAAACCAAACAAACTAAACGAACCAGACAAACGAGCGACTAGACAAGCCAGACTATGAAGATTTCACGTTTCGAGGATCTCGATTGTTGGCGGGAAGCTCGGCAACTCACGAAAAAGGTTTACGAAGCGATCAGCCAGAGCCCATCTTGGCAAAAGGATATGCGGCTCTGCGGGCAGGCGCGAGATGCTGCGGGGTCGGTGATGGCGAATATCGCGGAAGGGTTTGCTCGCCGTTCGAATAAGGAATTTGCCCAGTTTCTCTTTATCGCTATATCATCTGCCGCAGAGGTGCAAAGCCATCTGTATGTTGCTGTTGATCAAAAGTATGTCTCGAAGGAAGTCTTTAATTCGCTTTACGAGCAGGCCGACAAAACCAGCAGAATTATCTCCGGCCTAATCAAATATCTGCGCACCAAACAAACCAGACGCTCTGGTTTGTCTAGTTAGGATGTTTCTCTAGTTTATTTGGTTGAACGGCCAACCAGAAAAACCAAACAAACAAGACAAACCAGACAAACGAGGGACCAGATGAACCAAACAAACCAGACAAACGAGACAAACCAGATAAACCAGTCCAAGATTGCAGTTGTGACCATCACCAAGGACGAAGAGAAAAACATCGCGGCCTGCCTGGACTCCGTGCAGTGGGCCGACGAGCGAATCGTCGTGGATGCCGAAAGCCGTGATCGGACGATCGAGATTGCCAAACAGCATGCCGCGCAGGTCCACGTCAGGCCATGGCCCGGCTACGGCCCGCAGAAAAATTTCGGGATGGAGCAGGCCCGTGCCGAATGGATCCTGATTGTGGATGCCGACGAGCGGATTACGCCGGCACTACGTGAGGAGATTCAGGCGGTGATCAAGGCCGGCCCTCCGGTTGAAATAGCCGGCTTCGAAATTCCACGGAGGAACTATTTCTACGGGCGCTGGATCAGGGGCGGCGGTATCTATCCCGACTACCAAATACGGCTCATTCGGAAAGCGTCTGGTCGTTACGACGATACGCAACTTCATGAGAATTTGCGGTTGCAGGGACGCATCGAGCGGTTGCAGCAGCCCATGGATCACTACAGCATGCCGACGGTCCGCGAGCATGTGCGGAAGATGCGGCGGTACACCACGCTCGGGGCGCAGGAAAAACTGAAGAGCCGCTCGCGCGTGACCGCGCTCGACATTGCAGGTCATCACATCGGCACAATCTTAAAAACCTATGTGCTCCGAGGCGGATATCGGGACGGCGTGCATGGCGTGATCGTCGCCCTCTTTGCCGGGATGCATACCTTCGTCAAGTATGCGAAAGCATGGGAAATGTTAAGCGTGAAGCGTGATGTGTAATCCGTTATCCGTATGGAACGGGAAAACTCCGAGTAAGAGAGGCGACTGGGCCCACGGATTACGCGTTACGGTTTACGGGTCACGGTGAAGAGATGAGAATCGGAATCGATGCCAGTCCGATCGTCGGGGATCGCGGAGGAGTCGGCTGGCATACCTATCACCTGCTTCGGGCGATGGCCGGATTAAAAGAGGATATCGAGTTGGTGGGATATGTCGGGCCCGGATCGCTTCAAAACGGTGTGCCAAAAGGCTGGGCCGGCGAGGGGAGTATCCGGTGGGTGGAGTCAGGGAAGTGGCTGATGCCGTGGCGGGGACGCTGGGACGGGCTCGATTTGTATCACGGCACCAATTTCAAAATGAAAGCGACGGGGCGCTTCGGCGGCGTGGTGACGATCTACGATCTCTGGATGGACCGCTCACCTCAGTATTCTCCGAAACTGTTCGGTCAGCGGGCGTCCTTTCTGCGCACCAGGCGAACGGCGTGGCGGGCACGGAAGGTCATGACCATTTCCAAGTTCTCCGCCGGTGAGATCATGTCGCTCTACGGTCTACCCTTGGAACAGATCGCAGTGATTCCCTGCGGGGTGTCCGATGACTTTCGTCCCCAGCGCGATCCGGCTGCATTCGGCGAACTGCGTCGGAGGATCAGACTGCCCAATGCACCCTTCATCCTGTTTGTCGGCGGCGCCGATCCGCGCAAGAACCATCAGGCGGCGGTGCGCGCATTTGCAAAACGGGCTGACGAGCTCAAGGGGGTCTCGCTGGTGCTGATCGGCGATCCCACACACCGGTTTGGTGATATGCGTCAGACGATCGCCCAGTGCGGCATGGAGGGGCGCGTCGTCTGTCCGGGGCGGCTGCCGATCGAGGACATCACGCGGTTGTATTCGCATGCGGAGCTATTCATATTCCCGTCTCTGTACGAAGGATTCGGCATGCCGGTCATTGAAGCCATGGCCTGTGGCGCGCCGGTGGTGACGTCGAATCGTACGGCGCTGCCCGAAGTGGCCGGGAATGCGGCCCTGCTGGTGAATCCCGAGGACGACGAAGAACTCGCCGGAGCCATGGTCAGGATTTTTCGCGATGCGTCATTGCGGGAATCTCTTCGCGCAAAAGGATTCGAACAGGCCAAGCAGTTTACCTGGGAACGGGCGGCGCGGCAGACGCTGGC
>JANOEZ010000083.1:0-1109 GCA_031413335.1 Nitrospirota bacterium | reverse complement strand
CCTCTACGAGCACATGGCCTTCAAGGGCACGCGCACGATCGGCACGAAGGATTACGCGCGCGAGCGACCGCTGCTGGATGAATTGGACCGGCTCAGCGCCGAGATCGAAACGCGGCGCGCGGCCGGAGCCGATGCGCCGGAGTTGCAACAGCTTCGGCAGGCGTTCAAGGACGCGCAGGACCGGGCCGATCAACTGGTCGTGGATAACGAGATGCCGATGCTCTACCAGCGCCACGGCGCGGTCGGGTTGAACGCGTCCACCGGCAAGGACGTCACGCGTTACGTGGTCAGCCTGCCGGCCAACCGCCTGCCGCTCTGGGCGGCGATTGAATCGGATCGGATGGCCCATCCCGTGCTGCGCCAGTTTTACAAGGAGCGCGCCGTCGTGATGGAAGAACGGCGGCTCCGGACCGACGACAGCCCGAACGGACTCCTGTACGAGGCCTTCGCCGCCGCGGCCTTTCAGGCGCATCCCTACGGCTTTCCGACGATCGGCTGGGCATCAGACATCCAGGCGCTGACGCCGGCGGAAACCGAACGGTTCTTCCGCACCTATTATGGGCCGGCGAACGCCACCATCGGGATCGTCGGCGACATCAATCCGCCGGAGGTCATCGCGCTGATTGAGAACACGTTCGGCAGGATTCCCGCGTTACCGAGTCCACCGCCGGTCATCACGGCCGAGCCGGAACAGCGCGGCGAACGGCGCGTGGAGGTGGAATTCGATGCCGAGCCGATCATGCTGATCGGCTACCATAAGCCGTCGATCGGCCATCCCGACGACTTTGTCTTCGACGTCATCGAATCGGTGTTATCGGAAGGCGTCACATCGCGGCTCTATCATCGCATCGTGCGCGAGAAACGGCTGGCCACGGCGATCGGGGCCGATGCCGGCTTCCCCGGCGCCATCGCGCCGAATCTCTTCGTGATCAGCGCGGCGCCGCTGGCGCCGCATACGACCACTGAAGTGGAGGCCGCCGCCGAGTCGAGGGGGACTCGGTGTATGTGGACGAGAACCACCCGCTGGCCGGAGTCACGCTGAACTTCGCGGTCCACGTAGTGGCGGTCCGCGATGCGACCGAGACCGAGCTGGCGCATGGCCACGTCCA
>JANOEZ010000082.1:0-2529 GCA_031413335.1 Nitrospirota bacterium | reverse complement strand
GCCTGATCGGATTGGCGAAGCAGTTGGGCGTCGAGATCATCACGCTTAAATACAATCGGGACCAGGAAACAGAAGCGGACCTCACCGGCCTGCGATTGCTGCACAAGGCCAAGGTGGATCCCGCCGGCATGATCGCCTTTTTCGAGCGCCTGGCGCAGTCAGAAAAAGAGAAAGAGCGAATTGAATTGCTGTCCACCCATCCCATGAGCACGTTGCGTGCCGAGCGGCTCAAGGCCGAACTGAAAACCCTGCCGAAATTCCTGCCGGAGCCGTTTGCGTTCGACTGGGAAAAGGTCCAGGCGTCGATCAAATCCAGCGACGCGCCGCCCAAACTGTAAGGGCAGGGTCGCGCAAGGCAGTTTTGCCATCCCGGAGGTTTCTTGGTACAGTTCCCGCCATGCGAACAGGAGTCAGCCTAAGGATGAGGCATTATTTACAGGCGCTGCAGTTGCTTGTGTTCATGGCCACGCTGGGGGTCCTGCCGGTGCATGCCGCTTCCCCGCAGGCTGAGGTTTGGGTCGAGGCCGAGGGTGTCGTGGCGATGGGACAGGAGACGACGCTGGAAGCGGCGCAACGCGGCTCGCTGGATGCGGCGCGGCGGGCGGCGCTCGAGCAGGCGGTCGGGACGTTCGTTCGCGGGATGTCGGTGGTGCGCAACTTCCTACTGGCCGACGATCTCATCCATACCATCGTGCGGGGCGTGATCGTCGAGGAGAAGATTCTGCGCCGCGGAGTGGTCGAATCCAAAGATGACCAGGGCGCGCTCTACCAGACACGCATCAAGGCCAAGGTCAAGGGCATCCCGGCGGAACGGCGCGGCGATTTTTCCGTGTTGGCCCGTCTCAACCGGACGCAATTCAACGAAGGCGACGAAGTCGAGCTTCGCATCACCCCGACGCAGGACGCTTATCTCTACATCTTCAACGTTGCGCCGGATGAGCGCATCACCGTGCTGGCGCCGAACAGTTTCGAGTCGGAAACGCCGCTTCGAGCGAGCAAGGAATATCTCTTTCCCTCTGAAACCCTTCTGAGCAAGAAGGTCAAACTCAAGACCTGGCTGCTGCCCGGCGCCACAAAGTCGTCTGAAAAAATAAAAATCGTCGTGACCCGGCAGCCGGTAGGCCTGCTGAAGGGACGCGTGGCGGAGGGCGTGTTCATGGAATACAAACCGTCCGAAACCGCGCTGCTGGTCGAGTTGATGCGCGCGCTCGGCGCGCTCGACCCCGCCGATTGGGCCGAGACGACTCTGGCCTATGAAGTACGGAAATAGCGGCCGCACGAATCACCGTGTCCGTTCCTTACCACAGGAGGAGAATCATGAAAAAACTGTTCGGTGCCCTGATGGCCGTCGCGCTCGTCTGCGCCCACACGCATCCCGCCGCGGCCGGCGGTTACAGCCATGATCCGGGATGCGGGCTGGGCTCCGAGATATTTAAGAGCGGCTCAACGAGCATCGCGTCACAGACGCTGGCCTCGACCACGAACCAAGTGATTTTTTCCAATCAGATGTTCGGGATCAGCACCGGATCGCTTGGTTGCACGAACAGCGGACATTTTGCGCAGAACGAACAGGCGACGCTCTTGAGCGTGCCGGCGGAGCAGCAGCCTGCGTTCTTCGCCCTGACGCAGGAAAAGTACACGACGCTGATTCAATCCGGCGAGGCGACGCCGAGAGCGATGCTGACCGCGCTGCAAGAGGCAATGGCTGCGCACCCTGTCTTGGCCCAGGTACGCTAACTCGTTGATGAAAAATCTCCTTCTGACCGTTCGACGGCTATGCTATGCTTGCCGTCGCTGCTCATGCAGGCAGCACATTTTTTCTACACACAAGGAGGGTGGTTTATGAAGAGATTGCTCATCGTTTCACTCGCGGTGCTGTTCGCAGGAGTGCAGGCCGGTCCGGCGTTGGCGCTCAACCCGGGCACATCCGCATACGGCGACGGGCCAGGCTGCGGATTGGGCTCGCAAATTTTCGCCGAGAAGAGCATCCTGCACCAATCCCTCGCCTCGACTACGAACGGAACGGTCGGCAACCAGAGCTTCGGAATCACCACGGGCACGCTCGGCTGCACGAACAATGGCAAGTTTGCGTCGAGCGAGCACGCGACGCTGTTCGCCAACCTGAACTTCGACAACCTGTCGCAGGAGATGGCGCAGGGCGGCGGCGAGCACCTGGCGTCGCTGGCAACCCTGATGGGCGTGCCTGCGGAACAGCAGCCTGCGTTCTTCTCGATGACGCAGGAGAAGTACTCGACGCTGATCCAGTCCGGTGAGACGACATCCGTGGCGCTGATCAAGGCGCTGCATGAGACCATGGCGGCTCATCCGGTTCTTGCCAAGGTTTCCCTCGCTCGCTAATGATTTGACGGGGGCCTGGTGTATTCCAGGCCCCCGTTTCCATCCACCCCTATGTCTTTCTGCCATCCCGATCTGTCCTGCGAGAAGAATGGTGTTTCGGGCACCACCACGCCATCATTTTCTTGCGTGGGCAGGCATTCTCTGTGGTACATTCTCTTCTCGTGGCGCAAC
>JANOEZ010000081.1:0-1784 GCA_031413335.1 Nitrospirota bacterium | reverse complement strand
GATTGCTCTTGGTTTCGATGAAGATATCCAAGTCATATCGTTTTTCGGCAAGCTTTCCGAATACCGAGTCGATATAGGTCATGTCTATAATGTTATCGACAAAGCGAAACCGCGTGGCGTTATGCCGTGAAGACAGATAGTGCAGTTCTTCCAGGACCTGTTCTGGTTTTTTGGCTCTGAATTTCATGCTCTGCGCATTCAATCCGCAAAACGTACAGTGGTGTTTCTCACCCCACCAGCAGCCTCGCGCCGATTCATATAGAAGAATCCGGCTGAAGTCTCCTCCGGCATTCGGCTGAACAGCGTTGAGTTGTTGAAAGTAGTCATCGTAATCCGGGGGCCCCATCTGATTGAAATCGGTAAACAGGGCCGGATTGCGCTCATACTGGATGGCATCACCCCTGCGCGCGATCACACCGGCTGGCACTGTAGCGGTATCGCCTGCGAGGATTTGTTTGACTAGTGCAGGGAAGGGGACTTCGCCTTCTCCGAGCACCGCATAGTCAATCCAGGGGAAGGCTCGAAAGTATTCCTCCCCCATTTCCCCATCATAGTTGGCTCCTCCGAACACGATCTTGACCTGCGGGTAGAGTTCCTTGATGAGCTTGGCCAGAGTTACGCTAGCCACATTCTGGTGGAACATGGAGGTGAAGCCGATGACTGCGTACTGCCCCCAATCTATCGCAGTCGAAGCCCACGTAAGAAAACGAGGCGCTATTTTCTCTTCAATCTCAATGAGATATGAGGCCGATATGCCCGATGCCTGTACAATTCGGTCACACAGTGGTTTGAAGGTCGCAGGGTATTTGGGACGTTTTTTGTTATCGGGGAATAGCAGTCGTGAAAAAAGCCATTCCCCGATGAGGAGCTGTTGCTCGCAGAGCAGATCATAAAGAGGGAAGCCGATCTGAGCGGCAAACGAGAGATTGAGATAATGGCACTTGGCACCAATCCCATTGGCCTTGAGAACCTGTGCCAATGTCCCGAGCTGAATCGAGGGATATTTGGCGTGCCCAAACGGCAAAGTCACCAGGGCAACGGGAGAACTGTTGGCACTCGACACGTGACTCCTTGTCTGCTTCCTTTGTTCTTCTAGCACGGATGAATGCAGGTTTTCCAGAAATGCCAGACCCGGCTGTTCCCTCTGTCTGCCTGTTTTTCTGCATCAAAAAGAAGGGCGGAGCGCCCAACGGACGCTCCGCCCTCTTACTCTACCGCCAGTAACCTCTACTGGTTACCGTTACGGGATTACAGCCAGTTCACGCGCTCGGCCGGCCGAATATAAATCGGCTCTTCGACCTGGATGCGCGCCACTTCCTTGCCTGACTTGTTAAAGCCCAGCACGGTGTCGTTGTACATCTCGAACCGCTTCCCGTGGATCTGCGTCTCAAACACCTTCGGGCCAGGAATGACGTCATACCGGAAGATGATCTGCTGGCTTGCTCTCCAGAGTTGGAGGACGGCCAACAGTTCCCGGCTCGGTACCAGATACTTCTCAATCGCGCTGTCGACGCCCGGCCCAAACATCTGCCGCGCATAGCCGCGTGGGCTGTGCCGTGGCGGAATGTAGAAGCCGTTCGGCTCCGTGCCCCACTGCGGATACAGCGGCAGCGCTACCTGTTCAACCCGGATCGTGTAGTACAGGGGGTGCCAGCGATCTTCCGCCCATAGACCGTCTTCCCCGATGCGCACAGCTTCCGGAGTCGCGCGTCCGCGGTTGGCAGCCGAAACGCTTCAGCTTCAACAAGCCGGGAGGCCGTTGCGAAGCCTGCGAAGGCAACGGC
>JANOEZ010000080.1:0-3890 GCA_031413335.1 Nitrospirota bacterium | reverse complement strand
CGCAGTGAGTAAGGACATGCGCATGGCGGTGGAGAGAATCTCTGCCGTCATGCCTGGCAAGCAGGAGAGGATTTCTATGAGAGCCAAGAGAAGCCAGGTCGTGGTGGGTATCGTGGCGGCGGTTCTGATCATCTTCGGCTCTGTAGCCGGGATGGCTTGGAGCATGGGCGAGCGGGTGCCGGCGGCGGGCATGCCGGCGGCGGAGTTCACGCTGACCGATTTGGAAGGCCGCCCGCAGAGCCTGAGCCAGTATCGCGGCAAGATCGTGCTGCTCAACTTTTGGGCGACCTGGTGCAAGCCTTGCACGACCGAAATGCCGGCGATGCAGATGACCTTTGACAAGCTGCGCGGCAACGGCTTCGTCGTCCTGGCGGTGAACGAACTCGAAGACGATGAGAAGGTCCGCGCGCACATCCGCGAGTATGGGCACACGTTTCCGGTCTTGATGGACCGCGAGAACCGCGTGGCCAATCTGTATGGGGTCTATGGCCTGCCGGTGAGCGTATTCATCGACGAAGCCGGCGTGGTGCAGGCCTATATCAAAGGCGGACTCCTGACCGAGCAGAAGATCGAAGACGAAATCGCCCGGATTCGCTCGGTCAAGCCGATCCAGGCCGTCGCGCGTTGATTTCGTCCTCCTGCCCACGTATAGTCCGCGCACACTTCTGAGATTGGAGACTAACAATGCGACATGGCCTCACGCGATTCCTGCCACTCAGCCTTGTGCTCGCGCTCTGCCTGCCCGGCCTCGCGCCGGCCGCCGACAACAAGGCGCACGAGCACTACTTGCAAGCCGCCAAACTGTTCGAACAGGACAGGTACGACGAGGCGATTGCGGCCGCGAAAAAGTCCATCCAGATTCAGCCGAAGTTCGCCGATGCGCATCTGCTGCTCGGGAAGATATACTTCGATGGCAAGCGGCGGGCGTTGGACGCGATCTCGTCGATCAAGCAGGCGATCCAGCTCAAACCGGACTATGCCGAGGCCTACTATCATCTCGGGCTCGTCTACCAGGTGCAGGGCAAATTTCGGGACGCCGAGCAGGCGTTGCGCCAGGCCGTCAAGCTCGTGCCAAAATACGAAGAGGCCTACTGGGCGCTGGGCAGGCAGTTCCAACGCAACCGCCGCAACGACCAGGCGGTCGAGATCTTCCAGTCCTTGCTGGCTGTCAACCCCACCCACACCGGTGCGTTGTTCAGCCTGGCGATGGTCTATGACACGCAGGGCGAGACTCTGAAAGCGCGTGAAGCCGTCGAGCGGTTGACCAAGGTGGACTCAACCCACCCGGACGGCTGGTACCTGCTGGGCCGGATCGAAGAAAAGGAAAGCCATGTGTCGCAGGCGATCGATGCCTACCGCATGGCAGTCTTAGCAAAGCCCGATCTGGTGGACGCCCATTTCAATCTGGCGTTTCTGTACCGGAGTGAGGGAAAGATGCAGGAGGCGGTCAAGCGCTTCGAGGAAGTCATCCGGCTCCGACCGGAATATGCCGAAGCCCATCTGAATCTCGGCGGGCTCTATGCCAACATGGGCAAACTCGATCCCGCCGAAGAGGAATACGAAACGGCAGTGCAGTTGAAGCCGAACCTGGCCGAAGCGCATTACAGCCTGGGGCTCTTCTACGAGTCGCACCGCCGGGACATGGGCAAGGCGCTGGCGTCCTACCGGAAATACATCGAGTTGGGCGGGCGTGATGAGCGCATCGACCGCATCGTCGGACAAGCAGGCCGCTGATTCCTACCTTCTGATCCGTCCAAAGGTGTGATAGTAGGGCCGCCAGTAGTAGGAGGGCGGATAATAATAGTGGGGAATGCGGGAGAAGGTCTCTCCATGCGGCCAGACTTTCAGCGATTTGATCTCCACCATCGGGTAGGTATAGTCCGTTTCGTCGAGTTTGTCGGTCACGGAGCCGGTCACTTCACCGACAATCGTGAGGCGTGTGCCGGGTGGAATGGTCGCCGGGTCCAGAAACTCCTTCTGGACGGCGAAGAATCGTCCGCGCGACGTGGTGCGATCCATTTCGGGCTGGAGCGATCGGTCCAGCGGAATCTCCAGCACCTCGATCCTGGTGCCTTCTTTCAGGCGCTTGGCCGTGAGTACCTCGCCGCCTAACACCAAGAAATGTCCTCGGAATGAATCCGGCGATTCCCGAAGCTGCGGGAACGTCAGACTTGCATCGATCTGGGCCTGGAGGGCGGCGGGCACCACATTGCCGGAGGCGCATCCGGCCAGAAATGCCGCGAGCGCGAAGCCTCCCAGGCCCATCGGCGGGAACCGGATCATGATCCATTATAACAGAGGCATCCGGTGAGCAGATTGGCTATAATGGGCGCGTTTTTTCCTGGCTATCGAGAAAGGAAGGAGTGTATGCGCCGAATCTATACGACGGGATGGCTGACGATCACGCTGGTCTGTTGGATGGTTGGAGGCGTGGCATGGGCGGGGCCGGCCGCACAGCCGAAGCTGGACGGCAAGTATGAACTCTTGAAAGAACCGTCCACGCACCAGGCCGGCAAGGTCAAGCTGACGGAATTTGCCGATTTTTATTGTCCCCATTGCCATGTCTTCGAACAGACGCTGGTGCCGTTGATCGAAAAGGAGTTCAGCGGCAAGGTCGAGGTCAACATGGTCGGCTTTCCTGTGATGGGCGGCAAGCTGCCCACGGCATTCGAGATGTACGAGCAGGCCCGGGCCATGGGCAAGGGCGTGGAGATGAAGAAAGTGCTGTTTCGCGCGATCCACAAGGATCGGCTGCATATTCTCGACAAGGTGATCCGTGAGGCGTTGATCAAAGAAGTGGGGCTCGACCCCGTCTCCTTCGAAGCCGGACTCACCAGCGGGAAGCCTGCCGAAGCGCTTCAGGCAGGCCGCACGCTGGGCGAGCGGGTGAAGGTTGAATCCACGCCGACGGTGGTGCTGGATGGGAACATCAAGGTGGCGGGGGAGAATCTGAATCCGGAGAACTTGAAAACCGTCATTGCGAGCATTTTGGCTTCGGACAAAAAACGATAATCGTATGCGGAATATCGCGCGTCATGTGATCGTCGGCCTGGTTGGCCCAATCGGCCTAATCGGCCTAATCGGATTGGCTCTTCTGTGGGGAGGCCAGCCGGCTTTCTCTGCCGAGAAGCCGGCTGCGCACTCGGCGTTGTCGGATCTCCAGGGGCAGATCAAGCACGCCGCCGCAAAAGTCACTCCGGCGGTGGTGAACATCGCGTCCACGGTGATCGTCCGGGATCAACTGTTCAGCGACGAAGGCCTGCCGTTCGGCCTGTTTGCCCAGCCGGCGCCGCGCCGCCAATACGGACAGGGCTCCGGGGTCATCGTGTCGTCGGACGGGTACATCGTGACGAATAACCACGTCGTGGCGGACGCGGTGAGCGTCGAAGTGCTGCTGGCAGACCGCAGGCAGTTCAAGGGCCGAGTGGTGGCCACGGACCCCAAGACCGACGTGGCAGTCGTCAAAATTGAAGCGACCAACCTCCCGGTTGTCCCGTGGGGGGATTCCAGTCACCTCGCAGTCGGAGATTTCGTGCTGGCGATCGGAAACCCGCTGGGCCTCAACCAGACGGTCACATTCGGGATCGTGAGCGCGGTGGGGCGGGCGGACGTCGGCGTGGCCGATTATGAAGACTTTATCCAGACCGATGCGCCGATCAATCCCGGTAATTCAGGCGGCGCGCTGGTGAACGTCAAAGGCGAGCTGATCGGCATCAATACGGCGATCGCCAGCACAACCGGCGGCAGCGTCGGCGTCGGCTTCGCGGTCCCCAGAGCAACAGTTCAGGTAATCCGGCGGTTGCCGACGCGATCAATGTCGCCAGGGGGCTGGGGGCGATTGTTGTCACCTCAGCCGGCAACTGGCGCAACGATGTCAAGGATGCTTTCCC